>JAFOCI010000042.1 GCA_017381365.1 Treponema sp. | reverse complement strand
TTATCGAAACCACCACATTTAGTGTAGCAGTCATTTCGACGAGTGGTTCCTGAGCCCTTCGACAGGCTCAGGAACCACCTGTCGAAGGACTCAATGAGCGCTACACTCATTACTTTTGGGACAGCCCTGTTTTTGAGGAGAAAAATAAATGGTTAGACATGTAATTCTTTGGAAAATTAAAGATGAATATGCAGATAAGAAAAACGAAATCCGTAAAGGAATAAAGGAAGGTCTTGAAGGGCTTGTTGGCGTTGTTCCTGGACTTTTGAAAGTAAATGTTCAGACAGAAATGCTTGAATCTTCAAACGCAGATGTAATGCTTTACAGCGAACTTGAAAGCGAAGAAGCTCTCAAAGGTTATCAGAAGCATCCTGCTCACGTAAAAGTTGCAGACGAAAAAGTTCGCCCATTCATGCAGACTCGTCTTTGCATGGATTATTAGAACAAAACTTACGTAAAAAAACGGCTGCTGGATTGCATTTTTCATATATAATCCAGCAGCCGTTATATTTTTAAATGCTATGAATTAAATCTTAAACTGATTTAAAAGATGATTCATTGTGTTGATGTTTTCATTTGTCTGCAAAGCAAGGTTAGAAACGCTCTGTGTAGAGCCGTTGATTTCTTTTGCTCCAGTTGTCATTTCGTCCATACTTCCAAGAATTACATCTGAAATCTGAGAAACAGAAGCCATATCTTTTAATACAAGCTGAACGCCTTCGTTAAGTTCAACAGATTTTACGTTTACCTGATCAGATTTCTGGCGCATATCGCTTAATGATGAAAGAATCTGGTGAGAAGCCTGTTCCTGTTCGCTCATTGCGTGGTCAATCTGATGAATAATTGCATCCGTTGTTCCAAGATGTGTTACGATTTCGCCAAATGCACTCTGAGAATCCTGGGAAAGAGATACAACATCCTGAATTGATTCAGAAATTCCCTTAAGTTCAACATCAATATTTTTAGACTGATCGCTGGATGTTTCAGCAAGCTTTCGGATTTCGTCTGCAACAACCGAGAAGCCTTTGCCCGCATCGCCGGCGTGGGCAGCTTCGATTGCGGCATTCATAGCAAGAAGGTTTGTTTGTTCTGCAACAGCCGCAATCATTTCGTTTGCCTGAAGCAGCATCTTTGATTGTTCTGCCATCTGGGCAACTTTTTCGTTTACGTTTTCCATTTTGCGGCTTCCAACGTTTACGGTATTGCTTAAAGTTGCAAAGCTTTCAGACATTTTGCGTACAGAATTTGTTACAGAAGAAATATTTCCAAGCATCTCTTCAATTGCGGCAGAAGAGTCAGCGATTCCGCTTGTCTGTCGTTCAATCAAAGTGCCAAGTTCTTCAACGGCTTCTGTAGATTTCTTAAGAACGTTTGAAGTATTTCCTACAGCATCTGTCTGAGATTCTGACTGTTTACGAACACTTTCAATGTTAGCCATGATTTCGGCTGTTGCGCTGGCAGAACTCTGGCTGTTTTGACCAAGGTTTTCTCCAATTGTAACAAGAGAATCCTGTGCGTTGAGCAACTGGCGGACAATATTCTGTAAAAGTTCGATGAATTTATTAACGTCATCACTGAGTTTAGCAAATTCATCTTTGCCTTTAACAGGAAGGCGGATTGTAAGATCAGCTTCTCCTGAAGAAAGGCTTTCAACAGCGTTTCCAACATTTTTAAGCGGAACGATGATTTTAATTGTAATCAAGGCAATCAGAGTTCCAAGAAGGATAATTGTAAAGATAATTGCAAAAATCAAAAGAGGTGTAAAAATTCCGGATGTAACCTGCTGTACTACGCTTAAAGAACGTCCAAGATACAATGTTGTAAGGAAGTTGCCTTTAGGGTCGTGAAGAGGGAAGTAGTAAGCAAGGTAATTTTTGTCACCGATTTTTGTTCGCAAGACAGTTTTTTGGCCAGCTTTTGCGTTCAAAATAGGTTCTTCATCTGTAATCACTGATGCTTTCATTCCAGGAATACTTGTATATCCACGTCTGTTTCCGTTGAATACTGTTACGTCACAGTTTGTATAACTGGCAATATAATCAATAAGTTCGTCTGTAGTTATAATTTCGTTACCTACTACGGCACCTATCTGCTTTCCGTTGTGAATGACAGGTTTTCCGTTGATTGCAAAAAGGTTGTTTCCGTCTTTATAGATTTCAGAGATTGTTTCTCCACGCAATACGCGGCGTACAAGTTCATCATTGTGGATAATACCAAGATTTAAAGGTGTAAGCTGATGCCCTTCGTTATCAAAGATACAGAATGAAAAGGCATCAAAGTATTGTGTTGCACCGTAGGCAAGAGTTGTGATGTTGTCTGTTCCCTTTGAATAGTAACTGTACTGGGATTCGTATGTATTTTTTGCCCAGTTTACAGTCTTTTCAAGTTTGTTAAGAACTCCATTAAATTCCTGGGTAATAACATTACTTTGCGGTTCAAGTTCATTTTCAAAGAAACTTTCAAAACCAACATTCAATTCTCTATGAATTACAAAAAAAAGACATACGGAATAAATTAAAATTCCTAAAGTCAGCAAGGCGATAATCTGTGTTGCAACAGATTGTGTTTTCTTCATTAAAACCTCCATATGAAAAACAATTTTTAAATATATGTTAATTATAATAGAATTTTGGCATATATCAACAAATTTAGAATATTCTTGCTGTAATTTTATGAATCATAGAAAGCTTAAAAATGCAAGGAAAATAATTTTTTTTATTTTTCTAAAGTTACTTGAATAAAAATGTTAAGGATAGTAAACTTTATAACGTTTTTAGACACTATATATAGTGTCTAAAATTTTTTTGCAAAAATAAAACACTAGATGTGTATTTTTACATTTTAAAGAGGGGTGACAGGTAATGAAAATCATAAAACGCAATGGCGAAGAAGCAATCTTTGATATTCGCAAAATTGTAACTGCAATTGAAAAGGCAAATAGTGCAGTTCCAGAGAACGAAAGACTTTCAGAAGGTTATATTCAGGCAGTTGCTACAAAGGTTTCAGATACTTGTCATGCAAGCAAGGTTCAGATGAACGTAGAAGCAATTCAGGATCTTGTTGAAACAGAGCTTATGCGCATTGGAGCTTTTGACATTGCAAAGCTTTACATTACATATCGTTATCGCCACGCTCTTATGCGTAAGGCAAATTCTACAGATAAGCAGATTCTTTCTCTTCTTGAATGTGCAAATGAAGAAGTAAAACAGGAAAATTCAAATAAAAATTCAACAGTTGTTTCTGTTCAGCGTGATTACATGGCTGGCGAAGTTTCAAAGGATATTACAAAACGATTTCTTCTGGATGATGACATTGTTCAGGCTCATTATGAAGGAATCATCCATTTCCATGATGCAGACTATTTTGCTCAGCACATGCACAACTGTGACCTTGTGAATCTTGAAGATATGCTGATGAACGGAACTGTTATCAGCGGCACAAAAATTGATACACCTCATTCTTTTTCAACTGCTTGTAATATTGCAACTCAGATTATTGCTCAGGTTGCTTCAAGTCAGTATGGCGGACAGTCAATTTCTTTAAGTCATCTTGCTCCATTTGTTGATGTAAGCCGAAAAAAGCTTATTAAGGAATTAAATGACACAGTTGCTGAAACTGGTGTTGAATTCACAAAAGAGCAGTTTGACCACATTGTAGAACGCCGCCTTGCAGATGAAATTATCCGCGGTGTTCAGACAATCCAGTATCAGGTTGTAACTCTTATGACTACAAATGGACAGAGTCCTTTTGTAACAGTTTTCATGTATCTGAATGAAGCAAAGAACGAACAGGAAAAAGCAGACCTTGCTCTTATTATAGAAGAAGTTCTTAAACAGCGTACAAAAGGTGTTCGTAACGAAAAAGGTTACTGGGTAACACCTGCTTTCCCTAAGCTTATTTACGTTCTTGAACCAGATAATATTGAAGAAGGTTCAAAATATTATTACCTTACAGAACTTGCCGCAAAATGTACTGCAAAACGTCTTGTTCCAGATTATATTTCTGAAAAGAAGATGTTTGAACTTAAAGAAGGAAACTGTTATCCATGTATGGGATGCCGTTCATTCCTTACTGTTTATAAAGATGAAACTGGCAAGCCTAAATTTTACGGTCGTTTTAATCAGGGGGTTGTTACAATCAACCTTGTTGACGTTGCCTGTTCTTCTGGCAAGGATTTAACAAAATTCTGGAAGATTTTTGATGAACGTCTTGAAATCTGCCGTCGTGCTCTTATGCTTCGTCATAAACGTCTTTTGGGAACACCTAGCGATGTTGCTCCTATTTTGTGGCAGAACGGCGCTTTGGCACGTCTTGGAAAGGGCGAAGTTATAGATAAGCTTTTGTTCAACGGTTATTCAACAATTTCTCTGGGTTATGCTGGTTTGTGTGAATGTGTCCGCTACATGACTGGTAAGCCTCACACAGATCCAAGCGCAACTCCTTTTGCTCTTGAGATTATGCGCCACATGAACGAAGCCTGCGCAAAATGGAAGGCAGAAACAACGATTGCGTTCAGTCTTTACGGAACTCCTCTTGAATCAACAACTTACAAGTTTGCAAAGCAGCTTAAACGTCGTTTTGGTGAAATTCCTGGCGTTACAGATAAAAACTACATTACAAACAGCTATCACGTTCATGTAACAGAAAATGTTGATGCATTTACAAAGCTTACTTTTGAAAGTCAGTTCCAGGAACTTTCTCCTGGTGGAGCTGTAAGTTACGTTGAAGTTCCTAACATGGAACAGAATATTCCGGCTGTTCTTGCAGTTCTTAAACATATTTATGAAAACATCATGTATGCTGAATTGAATACTAAATCTGACTGCTGCCAGGCTTGTGGTTATACTGGTGAAATTCAGGTTTGTGAAGATACTGACGGAAAGCTTATCTGGAAGTGTCCTCAGTGTGAAAATACTGATCAGTCAACAATGAATGTTGCCCGCCGTACTTGTGGTTACATTGGTACTCAGTACTGGAATCAGGGAAGAACTCAGGAAATAAAGGAACGGGTTTTGCACCTTTAGTGATGTAATGCACTACGTAAAATGAAAATCCTGGGGTCAGAGCTGCCTTGCGCTCACATGGTTGAGCGTACAAGGTATTGGATTCGCTTTGCTGGCCCCCTCAAAATGTTCGCGAAGTCAGCTTTTTTCTCCGGCTTTTATATAGACATGCACTATATTTTATTATGAAGGTGTAATATTTCAATAAAAAATGTATACTGTGAAATATGAAATATGGAGCTATAAAAAAGTTTGATGTGGCAGATGGCGAAGGTGTTCGTGTTTCCTTATTTGTAAGCGGATGCAGAAATTGTTGTAAAGGGTGCTTTCAGCCTCAGACCTGGTCTTTTGATTTTGGTGAAGAATTTACATATTCTACAGAAAATGAAATAATTGAAGCTTTAAAGCCAGTTCATGTGCAGGGATTTTCGCTTTTGGGCGGTGAACCTTTTGAAGAAGAAAATCAGGCTGTGCTGGCACCTTTTTTGGAACGGTTGAAAAACGAATTGCCTGAAAAAGACATCTGGTGCTGGACTGGCTATGTTTACGAAAAGGATTTGCTGGATGGCTGCAGAAAGCATACGGAATTTACAGACAGAATGTTGAACTGCATTGATGTGCTGGTTGACGGACCTTTTATTCAGGAAGAGCGGAATTTAATGCTGCAGTTTCGTGGCAGCAATAATCAGCGGATTTTAAGATTAAAAGACAGCAGATAGGATTGTGGCGCGGTTTGCGCGGTAAAGGGACTGGCGCAAGGTATGGAGGGGCAGCCCGGAGCTGGCGGAGGGCTGTTCTGTAGCGGAACGAAGTGGAGCGGAAGAATGAGCGATAGCGGAACCCCGGAACACCGTTTGCAAATGAATTTTCGCCTGAAACTGAAAAAAAGTTAAACTTTTGCTTTGTTTATGCCGATATTAGTGGTAAGGATTTTATTACTATTTTTTGGAGAACGATATGAAAAAAGATGAATTTTATAAATTGATGAAGAGTGTTCCTAAGGCAGAAATTCATCTTCATATTGAAGCTGTTCCAACAATCACTTCTATTAAAGCTCTTTACAAAAAGGCTAACGGCAAAGAAATGACCGATGAGGAAATTACAAAGCTTTTTACTTATGAAGACTTGAATGGCTTTATTCAGGCTTTTTTGCAGGTTCAGGCTTTGTACCAGTCTGTTGAAGATTTTGATTACATCTTTAATGATTTGGCTTGTTATCTTGTTGAAAACGGCATTGTTTATACGGAAGCTTTTTTTGCTCCAACTTCATTTTTGAAGCGTGGTTTTAAATATGACGAAATGGTTGCTATTTTTGATCGTAAAATAGCTGAAATTAAGGAAAAGCATGGTATTACTGTTAAGCTTTTGATGGATGTTAGCCGCACTTTTGGCTGCGAAAATGCAATGAACAACTATAATCTTTTGAAACAGTTCCCTAGCGAAAATATTATTGGTATTGGACTTGGTGGTGCTGAAAGCAAGGGACCTGCTAAGGATTATGCTCCGGTTTATGAACAGGCTGTGAAAGATGGTTTTAAGGTTGTGGCTCATGCTGGCGAAGATGTTGGTCCTGAATCTATCTGGGATGCCATTAATTTGTGCCATGTGACTCGTGTTGGTCATTGTATTACTGCTATTCAGGATGAAAAACTTATGGATACTCTTAAAGAGCGCAATATTGTTCTTGAAGTTTGTCCTACAAGCAATGTTTTTACAAAGAAATACGTTAAATGCATCAAGGAACATCCTGTTTCTGAATTTTTTAAGCGTGGTCTGTTCGTAACATTGAATACTGACGACCCTGTTTTCTTTAAGGTTTCTTTGCTTGACGAATACTGGAAGCTTGTTGATGAAGCTGGCTGGTCCATGGACGATATTAAAACTCTTGTTAAGAACGGATTTAAAGCCTTGTTTGCTGATGATGCGGTTAAGTCTGAATGGTGCGCAAAGGTAGACAATTCTTTTTAAAAGAGATTTGTATTTGAGCGGGCGAGGGGAGCGAGTCCCATATCACGTACGCTCAGCTATGAGAGCGCAGGCGGATTTGACTGCAGGATTTTGATTTTACGCAATGGGAAAGAAACCGCAATGGGGGAGTTGCATTTGCTCTGCCAGGGAACAAACTGCTCAAGTTACATTCGCAATGGGGCGTTGCATCACTAACTTATATGACAAACATCGAAAAATATTACAACAAATTTAACGAAGATCATCGCCTGACTACCCGCCACGGAATTGTTGAAATGACCTGCACCATGCATCACATTCAGAAAGCTATTGACGGACGGCAGGGACTTAGTATAGCTGATATAGGTTGCGGCACATGGCGCTATTCCATTGAACTCTGCCATCAGGGACATCAGCTTACAGCCGTAGAACTTGTAAAGCGAAATATTGAAGTTCTTCGCGCTAAACATGAAAAAATCAAAACCTGGCAAGGCAATGCCCTTGATCTGTCGTTTCTTGAAGAGAATAAATTTGATATAACTTTGTGTTTTGGACCAATGTATCATCTGCACACAGAAGAAGAACGTCTTACTGTAATTGAACAGCTTAAGCGCATTACAAAGCCAGGCGGTCTTATTTTTATTGCCTACATTCTTAATGAAAATGCCATCATCCGATATTGCTTTGGCGAAAATAAAATCGGTGAATGTCTTGAAAAGGGCTGGCTGACGGAAGATTTTCACACTGTTACTCAACCTGACGATTTATATAGTTATGTGCGGCTGGACGATGTTAATGCAATTCAGAAAAAAAGCGGATTGGAACGAAAAACGATTTTCAGTCAGGAAGGTGCCGCTGATTATATGCGACGGGAACTGAACGCAATGGACGAAGCCACATTCCGCCATTTTGTTGATTACACTATCGCAATAAGCCAGCGTCCTGAACTTTTGGGAGCGGGCACTCATGTGGTTGATGTGCTGATTAACGGGTAAGTGGAAAAGTTGTAAGCTGGTTCGTTGGTAAGTGCGAGCTGGTAAGGGACAAGGTTCAGGTAAGATAATTCTGAATTACGAGTTCTACCTGCTTTAAGTTTATTGGATGTTCGCTTGTTTCAAATGTGCAAAGCAAATTTTTACCAGCAAAGAATCCATTTTCCTGGTAAAGTGCCTGTTTTTTTACGAAATTTTCTGCGTATTCAGGTGAGTCCATCATTCCAAAATGCTCCCAGATAAATTCCCTGCGTTTTTTTAGATTCAGGCAGATAAAATCAGGATGAATTTCAATGTTGCTGTTTTTTGTCTTGAGTTGTAGAGGAAATTCATAGTGGTAAGGAATTTTATTTCGCGTTAAGGCGTCTGCGATTAGAATTTCTGATTTTGAACGTACTCGTTCGCCTTTTGATGTGTAGAATTCGGGGCTGTCCTGATAGAATGGCTTTTTGCAATATTCAACAGCGTTCCATTTTATGGCATATTGTTCATCTGGCAAAGTAACTGGCTGGGTGAACAGTTTGCGCTTTTCATTTAGTTTGAAATAAACTTGTTCTGGTGAATTCCTTTTTTGATTTTTACAAAGTTTTTGTATTATTTTTGCTTCCAGTTTTAAGGCACGCAGCAATTTAATGTCATACTCTTTTTGTATTATTTGCTTAGCCAGTAAATTCTGCTTTTTTGGGAGATATTTTCCGATGCAATCGCCCTTACGGAGTTTCAAATAAAATTGAAATGCATGATTTTTTTGTACAATGCGGATTGCACCTGCTGGGGCTTTGTTTATAGATGTCTCTTTTGCTTTGATAAGCCGCTCCAGTGTTGAATTGCGTTCTTCTAAAAGTGTCGAAAATTGTTCAGGGGTCAATGCTTCTATTTTTTTTGACATTTTTGAGTCCTTTGAATTAAAAATTGTGATTAAAGTGACTTGAAAAATGGGTTTTTGAAAAAAATGCAGATTAAAATTAGTGTTTCAAAAAAAATATGTAGTTTTGTTGATTAGATTAATTCTTTTTTCAAGTTATATTCCAAAAATACATATTTTTTTTTGAAACGGCAAGAAAAATATGTATGAATGGTGATTTTTTTTTAATATTTTTAATTTTTTTTGAAAAATATGCAGATTATTTTTGGAAATTTGAAAAATAATCTGTATATTTTTCAAATTTTGGGGTTGTGTATGTTTGAAAATGCGCTTGAAGTACAGATTAATTTTTAAAAAGTGAAAAAAAATCTGTATTTTGCGAAAAAAGAAAGGCGCGAAAGTGTTAAAAAATAAAAAAAATACAGATTATTTTTGCAAAACCGCAAAATAATCTGTATTTTTCAGAAAAATTGCAAAAAAGGTGGTTTATAGAGTCTAGACCATCGCGATGCAGTGCAAATAAACCTGAGAGAAGCGAGCAATGGCGCAGCTTTTTGATAGATTGAATATTTGCGCGTCAGCGCAAATAAACCTGAGAGAAGCGAGCAGTGGCGCAGCTTCTTGATAGATTTGCGCATTAGCGCAAATAAACCATTAAAAGCATGATATCACTATTCCGAATCCCCGAGATGCGTTCTGCCTGCCCCAATGTGAGAGGGCGCACTTTTTCCAGTTTGTTGCGGCTTTCTGCACTGAGAGAAGGAATTGCGCCGTAGTCAAAATCAGCTGGAATGCGCACATTTTCCATTTTGTGCATTTTTTCAACCCGCTTGTCCTGCTTTTCAATGTAATATTTGTATTTAAACTGAATCTTTGCTTCTTCCCATACTTTTTCAGGATATCCTGGATTTTCCATGTGGGGCTTTTTCAAAAGAAGGGCAACAATTTCGTCAAGTTGTGCATACTTTGCGTTTACCTTATCAAGCTGAGCCTGAGATTTTAAGCCTGCTTCAAAAGCGTATTTTGTAAGGCGCTGGTCAGCAGTATCGTGGCGAAGCTTAAGTCTGTATTCTGCGCGGGCAGTGAACATTCGGTAAGGTTCTTTTGTTCCAAGAGTTACAAGGTCATCAATGAGAACTCCAATGTAAGCTTCATCGCGGCCAAGAACTAAAGGCTTCCATTCTGGAATTTCGCGGAAACGGTTGTAGCCAGCATTTTTCTGACATTCTTCTTCTATATTATTAAGTTTCTGATTAATGCCTGCACTGATTTCATGGAAACGCTTTTCTTCTGCTGCATTCATAACAGCCTTTGGACAGAAAGCGCTTGGTTCCTGACTTGCGGCAACACCATTCAAATCATGAGGAAGTTCACACAAAGGACCGCAGAAGTTTTTGTGAGCACGGGCATAAAGACCTGCATTGATTCCTGCAACAAGTCCTTGACCGGCTGCTTCTTCATATCCGCTGGTTCCGTTTATCTGACCTGCATCAAACATACCTGCAACACGTTTTGTTTCCAGCGAAGGATACAGCTGAGTTGGCTCTACATAATCATATTCAACAGCGTAACCAGGGCGGCTCTGAACAGCATTTTCAAAACCTGGCATAGTTCGCATAAAAGCGTCCTGAATACATTCTGGCAGAGAAGAAGAAAATCCGTTCAGATAAATTTCGTCAGTTTCAAGACCTTCAGGCTCAACAAAAATCTGATGGCGTTCACGTTCTGCAAATCGCATAACTTTGTCTTCTATGGAAGGACAATAACGAGGTCCAATACCGCTGATTTTTCCGCTGTACAAAGGAGATCGCCCGATATTTTCACGGATAATTTTGTGAGTTTCTTCGTTAGTGTAAACAACATGGCAAGGAACCATAGGACGTTCAACTTTTTCAGTTTCAAAGCTGAAAGGAATTACGTCTTTATCGCCATCTTGAATTTCCAGTTTAGAAAAATCAACTGTACCTTTTAGAATTCTTGGCGGCGTTCCAGTTTTAAGTCGTCCTGTTGTAAAACCCAGTTTATGAAGACTTGCTGTAAGGCCGTAAGCTGCAGGTTCGCCGATTCGACCGCAAGGAGCATCGTATTCACCAATAAAAATGCGACCGCCAAGGAATGTTCCTGTTGTAAGAACTACTGCACGGCATGGAATTACACGACCGCGTTCAGTAACAATTCCAGTAACTTTGTGGCGCATTCCGCTGGCAGCCCGTCCTCTTGTTTCGCCAGGAATTGTTCCCGCTTCTGCAGAGCTGTCTGAATCTGGAGGCATTGGCGTTGAAGATTCTGTAGTAAGAATGTCGATTACAACATCCATCAAAGTATAAAGATTTGGAGTAGTTTCCAGAGTTTTGCGGGCAAGCTGGGAATATGTGATTTTATCAGCCTGACTGCGAGGTGCCTGTACGGCTGGGCCACGGCTTCTGTTTAAAAGTCTGAACTGAATCATGCTGTGGTCAATGAGTTTGCCCATTTCGCCACCGAGAGCATCAATTTCGCGAACAATATTACCTTTTGCAATTCCTCCAATAGAAGGATTGCAGCTCATTCTGCCAATTGCATCAGGAGTCTGAGTTACGGAAATAGTTTTGAGTCCCATGCGGGCACAAGCCAAAGCGGCTTCCACACCTGCGTGACCTGCACCAATTACAGCCACGTCAAAATAATCATAAAATCCAGCCATAGTAAATTGATTATAATGAATTGCAGAATGTTTAACAAATGAAGTTTTTTTGATTTGTTTTACACTATATTAATTTTTATAGTATAATGGGGGTGCTTTTTTCTAAATAATGAAGGGAATGGGGATTTATTATGGCTAGAAAAACGCCAGGAAGTTACGAAGAAATTGAAAAGAAACTGGCAGTTGAACAGACTTTGCTGGAATGTATCAGAGATTTGTATACAAAAAGCGGAATCAACGCATACAACAAATTTCTTGAAACGCTTGGAAAATACTATGCAGCCGACAGAGCGTACATTTTTGAATTTGATGATGATACAGAAATAATTCATAACACTTATGAATGGTGCGAACAGGATATTGAACCAGCCATTGGACTTCTTGCCAATGTTGCAAAAGTCATAATAACCCCATGGATAGAATTATTTGAGACAAAAGGTTCGTTCTATTTTAATTCTCTGGACAGAGATGTTGATAGAAATTCCGAAGCCTACAAGCTTTTAAAAATCCAGAATATTGACAGTCTTATGGCTGTTCCCTTGAAATATAATGATAAGATTCTTGGTTTTGTGGGCGTTGACAACGTAAAGAGTAATTCCACAAGTTTTTATATGCTGGAATCAATTGCTGCCCTAATAGTGAATGAATTCCAGAAGCGGGAAACTTTTGAACAGAAAATACTTCGGAATGTTTCTAAAACATACGTCGGAATGTACGTAATCAACATTAAAACCGACGAATACAAAATTATAAATGCGGTAGAAAATGTAAAACGTCATCTTTCCGTTGAAAAACGAAACAAATTTGCCCGTGAATCAATGCAGAACGTAATCAAAAATGAATGTGCCGGCAAATATGTTGAAAAAATGCTTCGTTTCTTAGATTTTGATACGATTGAAGAACGTCTGAAAAATTACAATACAATTTCCCTTGATTTTATTGGTAACGTTGCAGGCTGGTGTACCGCTACAGTTTTGCCTTCTTCTTATGATTCTGATGGAAATCTTGAAGAAATAATTATTTTGATTCAGCGTATGGATGTTGTGCGTGCAAATGACGTTGAAATGAAAAAAAGGGTTCAGGAAGTTCTTGAAAATCAGGCTCATGTTTATACGGAAATGCTTAAACTTCAGCGTTCTGGAATAATTGCATCTCTTGCAGAAGATAATCATGTGCTAATCATAAATCAAGCTGCAGTGGAAATGTTCGGCTGGCAGTCAACAGAACAGTTTAGTGGCGATATAAAAGATTTGTATGCCCGGGTTTCTGATGATAAAAAAATTGAAAAAATAAGGGCATTGCAAAATATTCGTTTTAATGGTGGCGAATATGAAACAGAATTTTCTGTAAAACATGATGATGGCAGCGTTTGCTATATTTTGTTGCGAAGCAGACTTATTACGACAGAAGACGGCGTAGAAATCGTCCTTAATTCTTTGACAGACGTAACTGATTCTAAAAAATTGCACGAAAAAGTTATTGAAATGTCACATAAAGATTCTCTTACACAAATCTGTAACCGAGGTAGTGGAGAGGAGCAGATTGAATCATTAATCAAACTGCGCAAAGCTGGTATGTTCTGTCTTTTTGATGTTGATAAATTCAAGGCAATCAATGACACTTTTGGCCACGTTGTTGGAGACGAAGTTCTTGTTGCCATTGCAAACTGCATGAAAAATACTTTCCGCGACAGGGATATTATAATGCGACTTGGCGGTGATGAATTTGCGGTTTATGCAGTTGGCATAAAAGATTATGATGTTGGGTGGGAATGTATAGAGAGATTTATGTGCGCAATAGAAGCTATCAATATTCCAGACATGAAAGGTCAGAAAGTCAGCATAAGTCTTGGAGCTGTTATTCATCATAATGATGAGACAACTTTTGATGAAATGTATCAGAATGCAGATCTTGTAATGTACAAGAGTAAAAAAACTTTTGGCAACAAGTACGAATTTTACAAGTAGGAAAAAAAGAGGCTGTCCAATAAGTTTGCATTACGGTGGTTGAGTTTATCGAAATCACCACATTTAGTGTAGCGCTCATTGAGCCCTACACTCATTACTTTTGGGACTGCCCCTTTTTTTGCATATTCTTTTTAGAACAGTTTTTTCAACTGCTCTACAATTTCTTTAAAAGTATCGCAGGCAGCCTGAACTGGTTCTGTAGATTCCATGTCTACGCCGGCAATTCTAAGACTTTCAATTGGATAGCGGCTTCCGCCACTCTTAAGGAATTTAAAGTAATCTTCCCGTTCTGCTTCTCCACCGTTTGTCACGCGCTTTGCCAGGGCAAGGGCTGCAGAAATTCCAGTGGCATATTTATAAACGTAGAAAGCTGAATAGAAGTGTGGAATTCTAAGACCTTCCATATCGCTGTTTTCTTCAAAATGCATTTCAGGACCAAAATACAGTTCCAGAAGTTCCCGGTAAATTTTCCGCAGAAGCTCGGCAGTAAGAGGTGTTCCGTTTTCAACTGCTTCATGAGTTTTAAGCTCAAATTCTGCGAACATTGTCTGGCGGTAAAGGGTTGCAAGAATATCGTCAGCGCGCATTGCAAGAAGATATTTTTTTTCATCTTCTGATTTTGCATTTTTCAAAAGATATTCAAAAACCAGCTCTTCATTGAATGTGGATGCGACTTCTGCTTCAAAAATTGTGTAGTCGTACGAAAGAAATGGGTTGTTATGAACAGAATACCAGCTGTGCATAGAATGACCGCCTTCGTGTGCCATTGTAAATACATCACGAATGTCATCTGCATCATAATTCAGAAGAATGTATGGGTCGCCGATGTATGAACCGCTGGAGAATGCACCGCTTCTTTTACCAACGTTTTCATAGCGGTCGCACCAGCCATTTAAAAGTCCGTTGCACAGACGGTCAGTGTATTCTTTTCCTAAAGGCGCAAGAGCTTTGCGGCAGATTTCTACAGATTCTTCGTAACTGTGATGCATTGCAACTGATTTTACCAGAGGTACATAAACGTCATAATGGCGAAGTTCGTCCAGCCCCATGATTTTTTTGCGCAGCGAATAATATTCGTGCAGGGAATCAAGATTTTTGTGCACACATTCAATAAGATTGTGGTAAACGCTTAATGGAACTTTGTTGCCGTAAAGAGCCTGATGCAAAGAGGAGTCATAACCACGGGCACGCATGCTGAAAATATCCTGATTTACAGAACCAGCGTAGATAGCAGCAATCACATTCTGAAAATCTTCAAATTTTTTGTAGAACTGTTTGTATGTCTGTTGGCGGACTTTTCTGTCCTGATTTTTAAGAAGTGTTGTAAATGTTGTCTGAGTCAAAGGCTTTTCTTCACCGTTAACGTTTACGGTTCCAAACTGCTTGTTTAAATCAACGTTTTCAAGAACGCTGAATGCATTGTAAGGAGTCTGAGCCGGCTGCATCTGAAGGGAAAGAAGACGTTCTTCTTTTTCGCTGAGAGTATATTTATTGTAATGCAGCAGTTTTTCAACGTAGATTTTGTAATCAGCGAATTCTGGTCTGGCAATCCACTGGCGCAAAGTTTCTTCTGGAATAGCAAGAAGTTCAGGATCCATAAAGCTGATTTCTGACTGAAGCTGAGTGTAAGCCATCATTGCCCGTCCGTCACGGTCTGTTGCTTCGCTGTCGTCCTCATCGGCTTCATGCTGAAGGCTTGCATAATGGTAAACTGTTTCAAGCTGAAGCTCTGCAGCTTCAAGAGCCTTTAGTGCTGCAAGTAAAGTTTCTGGGCTTTCTCCAAGCTTGCCTTTAAATGCGGTTACTTTTTCTGTAAGAGAAGGAAGCTTTTTAAGTTCTTCTTCCCACTGTTCATTTGATTTATAAATAGAAGATAAGTTCCATTTGTCGCTTGCAGGAACTTCTGATCGTTTTGGAATTTTGTTACTCATGGTTTAAATATACTACATTTTCTTTGGCAATTCACTATAATTGTAATTATGAATCGCTCAAAATATATATTTTGCACTGTTCTTGCCGGCATTCTCTGGGGCGGAATCAGCATTTTTCTAAAAGGACTTTACGCAAGCGGAATTGGCCAGCTGCAGGTCATGTTTCTTAGAGCTTTGATTTCTACTGTCTGTCTTGCTGTTTTTATGGCGGTTTACGATTCTTCGCTTTTCAGGATTGCTCTAAAGGACTTGTGGATTTTTCTTGGTTCTGGGGTTGTAAGCCTTACGTTTTTTACGCTCTGCTATTTTCATTCAATTCTGGTGCTTGGTGCATCAATTGGCGTAATTCTTCTATATGCTTCGCCGATTTTTGTTCTTCTGATTTCCTTTTTTCTGTTTAAAGAGAAGATTACAAAAATCAAACTGCTGGCTCTTATTCTGACGTTTGCGGGTTGCGTGCTTGTTACAGGATTTGGAGGTGGAAATTCAATATCTGTAACAGGATTTCTGATTGGTCTTTGCAGTGGATTAGGATATGCGCTTTATTCAATTTTTGGGCGCATAGCATTAAAAAAGTACCGGCAGACAACTCTGCTTTTTTATACTTTTTTATTTTCCACGCTGGCAATGCTGCCCTTTGCAGAAGTTACTCAGATACCGTCGCTCTTGTCTGTAAAAAACGTTTTACTGACTGCAGGAATTGCCGTGATCTGTACGGTACTTCCTTATGCCTTTTATACTTTTGGACTTAGCGGACTGGAAACTGGTAAAGCGGCAATTTTTGTGACGATTGAACCGCTTGCTGGCTCTCTTGTTGGAATTCTGCTTTTTCACGAAGATATTTCCGTGCAGAAGATTTGCGGAATTATCGTGATGCTTGCCGCAATCATTATTTTGGGTCAGAGTGAAAAAAAATGAAAAGATTTTGTATTTCTGGAATTGCACTGTTATTTTTTATATTTTCGGGCTGCAGGAATGAGCATCCAAAAAATGTCATAGAAGGTACTGCTAATGTGGACTGGCCGGTTTTTATTGCTGCTGTTACAAATGAAAGTACAAAATCTGTTGGAATAATCATTGATGGAAGAAAATTCGCAAAGACTGAATTTGTTACTGTAATTTCAAAGGGCAGACAAGCTTTGATTCCAGATGGAAAAAACTGTATGCCTATAGATGATCTTTTTCTGGAAAACAGGCAGATTACTCTTAATCATTTTGATATGTGCAGATTTGAAGTGACTCAGGAGCTTTACGAAGTTGTAATGGGAAAGGTACCCTTTGCGGATTCTGAAAATTGTTATGCCGGCGAAAAGCAGAAGCTACGGCCTGTTGCTGGCGTTTCATGGAATGAAGCAGTTGTTTTCTGTAATAAATTAAGTGAATTATGCAGATTTGAGCCTGTATATGAAATTTCAAATATAAAATATGCGAACAAAGGAAAGCAGAATGAATATATAAGTTCCATGACGGTCACCTGGAATTTTGACAGGAACGGATTTCGTTTGCCTACGGAAGCGGAATGGGAATTTGCTTCCCGTGGTGCCGGTTGTACGGCTGCAGACTGGAGCTACAGATATTCTGGTGGTGATAACAGTAAGAAAGTTGCATGGACCAGCATGAATTCCTCCGGCTATTCAGATGATGATGAAACTTTGCGCACTCACGAAGTTGGCTTAAAAAAGGCAAATGCTCTTGGAATTTATGATATGAGCGGAAATGTTGCTGAATGGTGCATGGACTGGTATCGCTCAATAACTGAAGATAATGATTTTTCTCATAGTAATGCTGTAAAGGATTCTGGAGAAACGACGGATCCATGTCTTTTAAAGGGAAAATACGATAATCATTCATTGAGAGGTGGAGCTTACAATCAGGCGCCTGGCTATTCTTCAAACTGGCAGAGACTTGGAAATGCGTCTTACGTTTGCTATGCAATGGACGGTTCTTCTGCGCAGGGAATAAGGCTGGTGCGAAGACCTTAATGTTTTAGCGGGGGCTGGCTGAAATAGCAGATAAAATTTTCAAGTGGGGCATGCTGGTAGCGCAAAAAAAATTCTGTTGTTTCGTTTGCGATGGGTAAAATAAAAAGGGGCTGTCCAATAAGTTTGCATTACGGTGGTTGAGTTTATCGAAACCACCACATTTAGTGTAGCGCTCATTACTTTTGGGACAGCCCCCAATAGCCCGTGACAGTCACAATATAATCTGTACAGTGGTTTCTAACAAGGAAATGTACGCTGCGGTTAAAGAGCCGGGCGTTAATCCAGAAATAGAGCCGACTTTAACATTATGCTTTATGGCTCTTCCTGAAATTCCGGAATTAAAATAACTGATATTGTACTTTTTAACGTAACGAAATTTGAATTTACTTCAGTGGAAGAATAATAACCTGAATTTCGAGTTTAGTTTTATAGCGTATAAAATTGATTTTACTTCCAGTCAGAATCATTTTTTGGCTATGGGTTGAGCTATTTTTTCGTGAAAATCTTGCGGTTAGCTATGCAAATCCTCAGATTTTTTCTATGACAGTCGCCAAAAATTCTCAAATTACGCCGAAAAATGCGTCTTCCTTCACGTAAAATCAATTTTATAATCAATTAAAAAAACTTGAACCTTAGTTTATTTGCAGGCTTCAAAGATTATGTTTGCAAGGAAAATGGCAGCAAGAATCCATGTAACAACAGGAATTTCTTTTCCCTTCTTTCCGCAAACTTTACAGATTACAAAAGCAATCAAACCCCATGTAATACCCTTTGAAATTGAGTAAGAGAATGGCATTGTCATGATTGTAACGAAAGCAGGAATTCCTTCTGTAGGATCAGAAAATTCAATTGATTTTACGCTCTGCATCATAAGATAACCAACAAAGATTAATGCTGGTGCAGTTGCAGCTGCTGGAATCAAAGCAAATAAAGGATTAAGGAACAATGCTGCAAGGAACATGACTGCTGTTACAACAGAAGCAAAACCTGTTTTTGCACCGGCAGCAACACCAGATGTTGATTCAACGAAAGATGTAACTGTAGAAGTACCAAGACAAGCACCGGCAACAGTACCGATGGAATCTGCCATCAAGGCACCTTTTACATTTTTAATGTTTCCTTTTTCGTCTTTTAGGTTTGCCTGTTCTGCAACTCCCATTAAAGTTCCCAATGTATCGAACAAGTCTGTAAAAAGGAAAGTAACAAGAACTACAAAGAATTTTAAAGTAAGTGCATTTGCCCATTCAAATTTAAAAAGATATGGAGCTGCAGGTGTTGAGAAAGGCTTAAAGTTTTCAGGAACAGCTGTAACACCAAAAGGAATTCCGATGACTGTTGTTACAATGATACCAATAAGGATTGCTCCTGGGATTTTAAGAACATAAAGCACGATTGTCAAAATAAAACCAAGAATTGCAACAAGTGCTGATGCATGGTTCATGCTGAAATTAACAAAACCGATGGGAGTTCCTGTGTCAGGACTACAGATTCCTGCATTTACAAGACCAATGATTGTGATGAAAAGACCGATACCAACAGATACTGCTTTTTTCATTGTTACTGGAATTGAATTAATGATTGCTTCACGAACTCCAAACAGAGAAAGAAGAATAAAAATAATACCTTCTGCAAAAACAGCTGTTAATGCAAACTGCCATGTGCAGCCCATTCCAAGAACAACAGAATATGTGAAGAATGCGTTCAGACCAAGTCCTGGTGCAAGAGCTACAGGAAGATTAGCCATGAATGCCATTACAAGTGTTCCGATACAAGCGGAAATTGCAGTTGCAGTAAATACTGCATTGAATTCCATTCCGGACCCAGAAAGAATTCCTGGGTTTACAGCCAGGATGTAAGCCATAGCAAGAAATGTTGTTATACCACCAACTATTTCTTTTTGAATAGTAGAACCTCGTTCTTTAATTTGAAAAAGTTTTTCCATCTTTTTCCTCCATATTCTTAAAGTATACAAATTCTTAATTTTTATATCTATTGATTTTTTTTTATTTTATGATTTTTCGAAATATTATAAATAAAAAAGTGTGATATAATGACTATAAAATATAAAATAATGAATCTGAATATAGTTTTCTGATTGATTTTCTGGAGATTTAAATGTTGTTTTTGAAAAAAATCATGTCTATTCCATTGGTTTTAAGAATTTCTTTAGGGCTTTTAATTGGCGTAATTCTTGGTCTTGTTTTGCCTCAGGCTACTTTTATTGCAATGCTGGGAAAAATATTCATCAGCGCACTTAAAGGAATTGCGCCGATTCTTGTTTTGTTTCTTGTAATTAGTTCCCTTGCCAACGCAGGAAAAAATCTTGGAGCAAGATTTAAGACAGTAATTTCGCTTTATCTTATTTCGACTCTTATAGCTGCGGTTGTTGCTGTTGTTGCAAGTTTTATCTTTCCTTTGACAGTAACACTTTCCGGTTCTGTAGAAGCCAGTGCTCCTGGAAAATTGAGTGAAGTTTTCGGCCCCCTGCTAACCAACATGGTAATGAATCCGATTCAGGCACTTTCTACAGGAAATTACGTAGGAATTCTTTTCTGGGCAATTCTTGTAGGCGTTTCAGTCCGCAAATTTACAGACGAAGCAACAAAGAGTGTTTTGTGCGACATCTCAAATGCAATTTCAGTAATCATTTCCTGGGTTATTCAGGCAGCTCCTTTTGGTATTCTTGGCCTTTCCTTTGAAACCGTAAGTCAGAATGGTGCAGGAATTTTCTATGATTACGGAAAGCTTATCGTGCTCTTGCTTGCATGTATGTTCATTCAGGCTCTTATTATGAATCCAGTCATGGTTGCAATCTGTCTTAAGAAAAATCCTTATCCACTTGTTCTCAAATGTCTGCGTGAATCAGCAATCACAGCGTTCTTTACAAGAAGTTCTGCCGCAAATATTCCTATTAATATGGCACTTTGCGAAAAGCTCAAGCTTGATAAGGAATTCTATTCTGTTTCTATTCCACTTGGTGCGACAATCAATATGGATGGCGCAGCAATTACAATTACAATCATGTCGCTTGCAGCAGCATTTTCTAGTGGCGTTCATGTAAACATCATCATCGCCTTGATTTTAAGTGTAGTTGCAACTCTTGGTGCCTGCGGGGCTTCTGGTGTTGCCGGCGGTTCTCTGCTTCTTATTCCTATGGCCTGTTCTTTGCTGGGCGTTTCTCAGGATGTTGCAATGCAGATGGTAAGTATCGGATTTATTATTGGAATCGTTCAGGATTCTGTAGAAACTGCGTTGAATTCATCCAGCGATGTCCTGATTACCGCTACAGCCGAATACATGCAGAAAAATAAGCAGTAAATGCATCTTATACCTATAAAAATGTAATTTACCGTTTATAATCGATTTTTCCATAGCCTGAAATACAATTTTTTTGTAAATTAGTCATAAAATTCAGTCTACATAACGTATTGTACTCTGTGAATTACATTTATAGGATTTTGTATGTTCTTAAACTTATTCTTAACTAGAACTGAACAGAGAATAATTGGGATTGCGAATCGTTTTATGTTCAGAAAATTGCCTTTTATGATTTCTGGAGCTGGTTCACTTTTTGAATTACCTTTGTTTCTTGAAAAAAAAGGCATAAAAAAGCCGATGATAGTAACCGGCGAAACAGTCGTAAAACTTGAATCCGTGCAGAAATTATTAAGTGCAATACCTTCAAGTTATGTTTATTCTCAGGTTAAATCTGATCCTTTGGAAAGCCAGATTGAATTGATGGCAGGCTTATACAAACAGAATGATTGTGACGGAATAATTGCAATCGGTGGCGGCTCTAATATTGATGCAGCAAAGGCAATGGGGATTCTTGTTGCATACAAAGGTGCAAAATTAGTAAAATTTGAAGGTCTTTTAAAAGTTCATAAAAAATTGCCGTATCTTATTGCAGTTCCTACAACTGCTGGAACAGGTTCTGAATGTACAATTGGAACTGTTATAACTGAAGATAAAACGGGAAGAAAATATCCTGTTGATTCGCCTGTTATCTGTCCAAAAGTTGTAGTTCATGATCCTGAACTGACTGTTTCATTGCCAGAAAAGCTGACAGTTAATACTGGTCTGGACGCACTTTCTCATGCAATTGAAGCTTTTCTGAATAAACCTTATCACACAAAAAATACAAAAAAATATGTTGTTGATGCAATTCAAAAAATTGCAAAAAATCTTCCAATAGTTTTTAATGACGGTTCAAATCTTCAAGCCAGAATGGAAATGCTTCAGGCTTCTTTTTATGCTGGTGCTGCGATTTCTGAAGCAAACATAGGAAATGCTCATGCCATTGCTCATGCCATAGGCGGTCAGTTTCATCTGCAGCATGGTTTTGTGGTCGCTGTTGTTCTGCCTTATGTTTTACGGAAATATTTGCCAGAAGCAGAAAAAGCGCTGTCTGAATTATGCGAAATAGCAGGCTTGGAGCGCAAAGACTCTGACGCAGAAAATGCAGAAACTTTTATTTCCTGGCTTGAAGATTTCAATAGAATTCTTGGCATTCCAGATAAATTTTTTGTTCAGGAGTTTACAGCAGAAAAGCTTTCAATTATGGCAGAATATGCTGAAAAAGAATCCAATCCGCTGTATCCTTGTCCTGTAATGTTTTCAAAAAATGATTTTAGGGATATTATTAATGAAATAATTTTTTAATAAAGGGGAGCCATTAAAGTGAAAAAATTAAATGGAAAAATCGCTGCGACACTGGTTGTTGTTCTGGCTGCGTTGTTTATAGCCGTAAATTCCTGTTCAATCGTAAATGCAAATGAACGGGCAGTAAAAGTTCGTCTTGGTCAGGTTGTTGGAGATACGCTTCAGCCTGGAGTAGTTATTCACATGCCGTTTATGACTCAGGTTCGCATTTATTCAATTGTTCCAAAAACTTATGAAGTAACATTCAGCTGTGGCGGCGACGGTGCAATTACAAAGGACATGCAGTCAGTCGGCTCAACTGTAGTAGTGCGCTATGCTTACGATGAACATCGCATTGTTGATATTGTAAAGCGCTACACAGACTATCAGATTCAGGCTGCAATGAAAGATAACGTAAAAGCCAGCTTAAAGGAAACAGTAGGCGGCTATTCAATTTACGACCTTGTTGAAAAACAGAATGAAGTTACAAATCGTGTTGCAACTGCAGTTCTTGACCGCATGAGCGATTATCCTGTTACAATCAGTCAGACTACAATTACAAACTGGGACTGGTCAGAAGATTTCGACCGTCAGATTAAAGAAACTGCAAACCGCGCTCAGGAAGTAAAAAAAGCAGAGCAGGATCTTAAGCTGGCAGAAACAAATGCTCAGAAGCAGGTTAAGGTTGCAGAAGCAAATCTTCAGGCAGAAAAACTTAATGCAGAAGCTGAACGTGTAAAGGCTGATGCAACTGCCTATGCTAACGCAAAAATGGCACAGAATCTTAATGTTGAACTTAAGCTTAAAGAGCTTGAAATAGAAAAACTCCGCGTAGAAAAGTGGGATGGTCATTATGTTCCAACAAACAATTATGGTCCTATTCCTGTTCAAAGCGGCTCTATTCAGGGCGAAAGCAAACGATAAGACTAAGCAATTAATTTTATGTGCTGCCAGACGGGTTTTAGGGCGGAGCCCTAGGCGAGAGGGTAGCACGCAACGAAGTGCGGGCGCAGGGGGAGACTTCCCCCTCTTTGCATAAATTGAGGAAATATTTTATGAAGGTTTTAGTTATTGGTGGTGCGGGATATATTGGAAGTCACGTTGTAAAAGAAATGATGGCAGCTGGCCACTCTGTTACTGTTTTTGACAATCTTTCCAGCGGATTAAGACAGAATCTGTTCCCTGAAAATGGATTTATTTATGGAAATATTCTGATTCCAGGAGACATTGAAGCTGCTTTTGCCCAGGGGTTTGACGCTTTTGTTCATCTTGCCGCTTTTAAGGCTGTCGGTGAATCAATGGAAAAACCAGAAAAATATTCTGTAAACAATATTACCGGAACTTTGAATATTATGAATGCGGCAGTAAAATACAACTGTCTTAAAATGATTTTCAGTTCCAGTGCGGCAACTTTTGGGGAACCACAGTACCTTCCGATGGACGAAAAGCATCCTCAGAATCCAAGCAATTATTATGGTTTTACAAAGCTTGAAATTGAACGGTTTATGGACTGGTATGATCAGCTTAAAGGCATGAAATTTGCAGCCCTGCGTTATTTTAATGCTGCTGGTTATGACCCGGAAGGTATTGTGTGCGGCCTTGAACAGAAGCCTGAAAATCTTTTGCCACGAGTTATGGAAGCGGCTTTAGGCCAGCGCCAGCTTAAAATTTTTGGAACTGATTACGAAACAAGAGATGGAACTTGTATCCGCGATTACGTTCATGTTACAGATCTGGCTAGAGCTCACGTTATGGCTTTGGATTATATTTCAAAAAAGGGCGAAAGCTTAAAACTGAATCTTGGAACTGCAAATGGAACTACCGTAAAGGAAATCATTGATGCTGCAAGAAAAATCACAGGAAAACCAATTCCTGCAGAAGAAGCTCCTCGCCGCCCTGGCGATCCTGCAAGCTTATATGCAACAAGCGCAAAGGCAAAGGAACTGCTTGGTTGGGAACCAAAATACAGCGATGTAGACACTCTTGTAGAGACTACATGGAAAGCGTACCTTAAAAATCAGAAATAGATGATAGCGAAAGTATCTCCTGAAGGGGCTGTCCAATAAGTTTGCATTACGGTGGTTGAGTTTATCGAAACCACCACATTTAGTGTAGCAGTCATTTCGACGAGTGGTTCCTGAGCCCTTCGACAGGCTCAGGAACCACCTGTCGAAGGGCTCAATGAGCGCTACACT
>JAFOCI010000041.1 GCA_017381365.1 Treponema sp. | reverse complement strand
TGAAATCTTTTATTGTCATTAGTGATTCTTTCAATGTCATTTTTTTCTCCGAAAGAATTCTAATGCTTTTTTAGATTTTTAAATACTATACTTTGTTTAGTATTTATTTTAAAAGTATTTAAAATGCGTTTGCCCTGGTGGCTCTCTTCTAAACTGTAGAATATTTCAGTAAAATAGAAAACAAGTGGGAAATTATGACATTAAACGATTTTATTGCAATAAAAAAATGTTTGAGTGAAAAGCTTATGAATTATCAGGGCTCTGTGGCCGATAAACAGGAGTTTGATAATGCGTATCTTGCAATTGTTGAAGTTTTGAATAATGTAAAGGCCGACTGTGCCGTTAATAATCTGAATTTTGATGAAGTAAAAAAAGTTCCTGTTTCTTTGGATTACTGTTTTGATGAAATTCTCATAGAAAAAATGAACAGGGACAATCTTACTCTGGATTTTTAATTTGCATGGAGCAAACTGATGAATAATAGAACGGCTGCTCAAGTTGATCTTTTAAATGGCGGAATCTTAAAATCTCTTTTTTATTTTTCTTTGCCAATTCTGGTTTCTTACGTTTTTTTGCAGTTATACAATACTGTTGATATTTTAATTGTCGGTCATTTTTTAAAGGAAGAATCTCTGGCTGCAATCGGTTCCTGTATTGCCGCCTACGAATTGATTGTAAGTTTCGGAACTGGTTTTGGTAACGGGCTTGGAATTATCGTCGCAAATGCCTACGGTTCAGGCGACGACGAAAAATTAAAGCGGACGGTTGCTGCTTCCTGCATAATTTCACTGGCAATGATTTTTTTTATTACTGTGTTGTCGCGGCTTTTTTTGATGAAGCTTCTTGTTCTGCTTGGAACTCCTTCAGAAATTATAGATGAAGCTTATTCCTACATAATTATTATCGGAGTTTTTAGCGGAGTTCTGTTTTTATACAATTTCTTTGCTTCTCTGCTAAGAGCAATCGGCAACTCTGTAATGCCACTGATTTTTCTAATAATTTCTTCTATATTAAATATTCTTTTTGACATAATTCTGATTACAAAATTTTCGATGGGTGTACGGGGAACAGCTGTCGCAACGATTCTGGCTCAGTCAATTTCTGCTGTTTTATGTTTATTGTACATTTTGAAAAAATCAAGAATTCTTGTATTCAAACCTAAGCACTTAGGATTTGATTGTGAATTATACAAATCATTGTTCGCCCAGGGATTCTCTATGGGCTTTATGGTTGCTATTGTTTCTTCCGGTTCACTGATTTTGCAGTCTGCTATAAATAATCTGGGGGTTATGATAATTGCAGGTCACATTGCCGCAAGAAAGATTTTTTCCGTTTTGAATATTCCAGTGATTTCTTTTGGTGTTTTTTCCGCAACCTTTGTTTCCCAGAATTTTGGCGCAAAAAAATATGAAAGAATTAAAAGGGGCGTATTGTATTCAATTTTGATTTGTGCGGTTTGGTCCGTATTGCTTATGTGTACAATGACTTTGTTTGTGGGGCCGGCAATAAGATTTCTTTCTGGTTCAGAAAATCCGGAAATTCTTGATTATGCATCAAAATATTTGTATTTTGGAATTCCGTTCTATGTGATTCTTGGCATTTTGATTGTGCTTAGGAATTCAATTCAGGGGTTGAAATATAAAGTTCTGCCGTTGATTTCCAGCGTGATTGAGCTTTTAGGAAAGATTCTTTTTACAATTCTGATAATTCCTAAAATTGGAAAATGGGGAGTAATCGTTTGCGAGCCATTAATCTGGTGCATAATGACAGTACAGCTTGCCTATGTTTACCTGCGGGCAATGCACAGAATGACAAGTGGAGGAAATGATGTTTTACACAGTTCTTGATTATCTTGAAAAAACTGCAGAAAAATTTCCAGAAAAGACAGCTTTTGCAGATGTAACTGAAAGCATCACCTGGAAAGAGCTTGTAGAGTCTTCAAAAAAGCTTTCTACTGTAATTGAAAAATATTTTTTGCCAGGCTCAGCAGTTCCGATTATGGCAGATAAATCTGTTTCTACAATAAAATTGTTTTTTGCAGCTTTGTATGCCGGATGTTTCTATTCTTTTTTTGAATCATCTTTGCCAGATTCCAGAATTGAATCTATGATAGAAACTTTGCAGGTTTCCCACATAATAGCGGATTCGCGGTTTGCAAAAAAACTGGAAAAATTCAATATCAGTACTCATTTCGTTTCTGAACTAGAATCTGATTGCGGACACTATACTGGCAAACGGCGCAAAAATATAATTGACACAGACGCGGTTTATGCGAATTTTACTTCTGGTTCAACAGGAACTCCAAAGGCAGTTGCGGTTTCTCATGGCAGTGTGATAGATTTCATTCAATGTTTTGTTGAAACTTTTGACATAAAAGCTGATGAAAATATCGGAAATCAGGCTCCTTTTGATTTTGATGTTTCAGTAAAAGACATTTTTTCTGCTGTTTTTACAGGTGCATCAGTTCATCTTATTCCAAAAATGTTCTTTTCTTTTCCGCAAAAATTGCTTGATTATCTTGAAGAAAGGGAAATTTCCACAATTATTTGGGCTGTTTCTGCATTGTGCCTGATTACAACGCTGAACGGATTTTCTTATAAAGTTCCGTCAAAAATCAGAAAAGTTATGTTCAGCGGCGAAGTAATGCCGGTAAAACATTTGCGTCTCTGGCAGCAGGCAATTCCAGAAGCAGAGTACGTGAATCTTTATGGTCCAACGGAAATTACCTGCAACTGTACTTATCATCGAATTCCTTCAGCTGTTCCAGAAGATTATCAGATTCCGATTGGAATTCCTTTTGCAAATGAACGGGTTTTTTTGCTGGACGAAAACGATAAGCTTGTTTCAGAAGCTGAAGTCAGCGGAGAGCTTTGCGTAAGCGGCACTTGCGTTGCTCTTGGTTATTACAACAATTCAGGAAAAACGGCTGAGTCTTTTGTTCAAAATCCTTTGAACAAAACAGGTTTTGAGCGAATTTATCGAACTGGAGATTTGGCAAAATACGGAAAGGACGGCCTTTTGTATTATATTGGCCGCAAGGATTTTCAGATTAAACTGAATGGTCATCGCATTGAGCTTTCTGAAATTGAAGGCGCAGTGATGGCAATAAATGAAATTTCCAGATGCTGCTGCATTTTCCATGAAAATAAAATTTTTGCCTTTTATTCAGGAGCAGAACTTGCAGTCAAAGATATTGTTGCCGTTCTGCGAAAAAGTCTTCCGGCTTTTATGATTCCGTCGGAATTTGTGTTTGTAAAAGAGTTTGTGCTGAACAAAAACGGCAAAATTGACAGAAATGTTTTAAAGGAAATGATTGATGCAGAAAAAGCTGATTGATGAAATTTTAAAAAAAACAGGAACTCCCCTCTATATTTTTGATGCAGATGAATTAAAGGAACGATTTAGTCAGTTGGTTGCAAAAAAATCCTGCAATGTAAAACTGTGTTATGCAATAAAAGCTAATCCTTTTTTAGTTTCAGTTTTAAAGGACCAGGATATTCTTTTTGAAGTCTGTTCGCCAGGGGAACTTTCTATTTGCGAAAAATACAACGTTCATCCAGAAAAAATTGTGTTTTCTGGTGTGTGCAAAACAAAAAAAGACGTGGCAAGAGCTTACAGAATGCAGGTTCACACAATAACGCTTGAATCTCCTTTGCACTGCCAGTATCTTCTGGATGTTGCCGATGAAAGTCACATTCAGAATGTTATTTTGCGCCTTACAAGCGGCAACCAGTTTGGGATGAGCGAAAACGAAATTGACGGGTGCGTTCAGAAAATTGCCAAAAATCCTTTTATAAAGATTCGCGGCATTCATTATTTTTCTGGCACTCAGAAAAAAATCGCAAAAATTACAGAGGAAATCAAAAAAATCGAAGAATATTGCGCCGGCCTTAAAGATAAAATCAATCTTGATTTTTCAGAAATTGAATATGGACCAGGGCTTAGTTTTGATTATTTTGCAAAGGACGACCAGAAACGCAATTTTTCTGATTTTGAGCAGGTTATTCAGCTGATTTCTGGTAGCAGTTTTAATTATGTAATCGAACTTGGCCGTTATATTGCAGCAACCAGCGGCAGTTACGTTACAAAAATAATGGACATAAAAAGTAACGCCAGCGGCAACTATTGCATAATCGACGGAGGCATAAACCACATTAATTATTACGGTCAGATGATGGGCATGAAAGTGCCGCCTGTGGAACATATTAAAAATCAAGGCGCAAAAAACGGGAATTTGCAAAAATTTACAATCTGTGGCTCTCTCTGCACAACTGCCGATGTTGTTCTGCGGGAGCTTTTGCTTAATAATCCAGAGCCAGAAGATCTGCTGATTTTTAAAAATATCGGCGCTTACTCAATTACAGAAGGAATTTATCTTTTCCTGAGTCATCCTATGCCCGCAGTTGTACTTTGTGAAAACGAAAAGTATTCAGTTGCAAGAAATCCTATTGAAACTTTCAGCATAAACTCGTAAAATTCTAAACATCAATTTTATTTGGAGACATATTTATGGACGAAGTATTGAGCATTTTGAGCGAAATTAAGCCGGATGTAGATTTTACAGCAGAAACTGGGCTTATTGATAATACTATTTTGGATTCTTTTGATATTGTTCAGCTTGTTCAGGAATTGAAAGATAAATTTGATATTGAAATTTCACCAGCAGAATTGATTCCAGAAAATTTTAATTCTGCGGAAGCAATCTGGAAAATGGTTCAAAGTCTTCAATAGAAGATAGAAAATTGCCAGTTATGACATCAAAAATCCGTATTCTATTGAAAATAATCTGCTTTTTGATTGTTTTTTTTGCAATCAGTGGAATTCTGGCGTTTTTTTTAAAGGATGATTCAAATTCCTATGCACGGGTTTTGAGACATGAATTTCACAATCAGCAGAAAATTGATTTTCTTTTTTCTGGCGCATCTCACACATCTCATGGAATTAATCCGCAGATTGCAGACAAGGTATTCAATAAAAGTGTTTTTAATCTGGGAACTCCCGCCCAGCAGATAGACGGAACATGCGTTCTTTTAAAACAAGCCGTAAAGCTTTATAAAATCGAAAAAGTTTTTCTTGAGCTGGATTTCAATATTGCAACTTCTTTTTCTATTCAAAATCGTCATGGTTTTACAGCCTCTTACATAGTTCTGGATTTTCTTAAAGATCCTGAACTCAAATATGATTTTATGCTGAATATGTCCCGCCCGAAATATTATCTGAACACTTTGCTTCCTATTGGAAAAGATAAATTTATGGATTTGAATCCCAAAAAAGTGGCGGCAAAATTTAAATCTGTTGTTTCTGGAAAATATTTTAAATACGAATATAACGACAAGAAATCATTTTATGCAGGAAAAGGCTGTGTTCTTGATACTGATTTTTTTGAAAATGGTTCAATTTATACCACAGAAAAAGAAGATCCTATTAAGCTGACAGAAATTTCAGATACATGGAAAAATTCTGTAGCGGAAATTATTAGGATTTGTCAACAGAATGATATTGAGCTGGTCTTGTATTCCATGCCGGTAACAGATTTTTATCTGAATGCAAAAGGAAATTACGACGAATATTTTGATTTTGTTCGTCAGTTTGCCGCTCAGTATGGCTACGATTATTTTGATTTTAATCTGTGTAAAGAGAATTTTCTTAATCTGGAAGACAAGGATTTTAGCGACGACAACCATTTGAATATGTCTGGCGTTCAGAAATTCACAGAAAGCTTTTGCAAATTCTTTACGGGCAAAATCAGCAGGGAAGATGCATTCTATCAGTCGTATTCAGAAAAAATGAAAAACCAGAAAAAACGCATTTTTGGACTGCAGCTTATAACTGCGGAAGATCACAAATCTCTTGAAATTATTCCGCTTTCAAATAATGTTAGCCCAGAAGAAATTACTTACGACGTTTGTGCTGTTTTTGACGGAAATACAGAAATTCTTGGCGAAAGAACTTCGGAGTCTACAGTTGTTTTTCCAAAAAGTGGTTTTGGACAACTTATGATAAAAAGCTATGTAAACGGCGTTCAGAATAATGAAGTAGTTTCAAGCTACATTGCGTTCTAAGGAATTTTAAATGAATTTACTTTCTAATACTTTTGCCGCATTTTTAATTATTTCTCTTGCTTGTTACTATCTTTGTCCAAAGAAAATTCAATGGTGCTGTCTTTTAGCGGCAAACGCAGTTTTTTATGCTTTTACGGGAATCGGAAATTTTGCATTTATTTTCTTAAGTTCTATTGTTACTTTTTTTGCAGCCCGCATTGCAGGAACTCTGAATGACAGACTTAAGGCAAAAAAACAGGAGCTTTCAAAAGAAGATTTTAAATCGGAAAAACAGAAAACACTTGTGCAGAAACGTCTGGTTCTAGTTGCAATGCTTTTTGTAAACGTCGGAGTTCTGGCATATCTTAAATATATAAACGTATTTATCGGTTCTAAAACGCTGCTTTTGCCTTTAGGAATTTCCTATTACACGTTTCAGTCAATTGCCTATTTTATGGATGTTTACAATTCAAAATATCAGCATGAACGGAATTTCTTAAAATATTTTGCTTTTATCTCGTTTTTTCCCCAGCTTATTATGGGGCCAATAAACCGTTACAATCTTCTTGGAAAACAGATGCAGGAATCACACAGTTTTGATTTTGAAAAAATCAAGCATGGGGTGATGCTGATTCTGTTTGGTGCTATGAAAAAATATGCAATTGCAGATTTGTTGTGTTCCCGCGTTACAGATGTTTTGAATTCGTCTAATACTCAGATGCCTGGAGTTATTATTGCTGTGGGAATTTTAATGTATGCAGTTTATCAGTATGCAGATTTTTCTGGTGGAATAGACATGGTGCTTGGAATTGCAGAACTGTTCGGTCTGGAAATGCAGCCGAATTTTAAGCAGCCGTATTTTTCTACAAGCCTTGCAAAATTCTGGCAGCGCTGGCACATAAGTCTTGGCGCATGGATGAGGGATTATGTATTCTATCCAATCGCACTAACAAAAAAAATGCAGGATTTTGGAAAATGGTGTAATGTGCATTTTGGAAAACATTTTGGTCGTGTTCTGCCAGCTTGTGTTGCAAACATAATAGTTTTTGTGCTGGTTGGTGTGTGGCATGGACCTGAACTGCATTTTTTAATCTGGGGCTTGTATAACGGACTTGTAATTGCATTCAGCGATATTCTAAGTCCTGCATTTGCAAAACTAAATCAGATTCTTCATATAAATGAAAAGAGCAGAGGAATGCATCTTTTTAGAATTCTGCGTACTTTTTTTATTGTGAATATTGGCTGGTATTTCGACTCCATTGCTGATGTGTCAAAATCGTTTATTTTTCTTAAAAATACATTCACAAAATTCGGTTCGCTAAAGCTTTTACTAAACCGGGATTATCTGATAACAATTTTTGGGCATATTTCCTATTTTGAATCTCAGATAATTCTTGTGACTGTTAGTACCATAATTGTTTTTGTCGTAAGCGTTTATAAAGAAAACAAAATTGACGTTTACAAGGAAATACAGAAAAAAAATATCGCACTGCGCTGGCTTGCTTATTACATTCCTCTTATTCTTGTAATTCTGTCTTTTTCTTTTGCTTCTGGCGACTCTGGATTTATGTACGCACAGTTCTAGAATGTTTACAGTGGTTTCAACAAGCTTAACCACTGCTGCATTACGTCTATTTAAGTTCCTCTTCCAGATCTTCTTTGTGGAGCGGTTTGTTTTCATCGTATTTTTTGCGGTTTTCTTCGATTTCTTCAAAGCTCCATACACGGCCTTTGTTCATGCCAGGGCATTCTGCGGCACATTCGTCCCAGGTTTTTCGGTCTTCCAGCATCCAGCTCCAGAAAGGGTATGTTGAACACTGAATTGGGCGCGCTTCATAAGCAGTACAGCCGCTGTTCCATAAAATGCAGTCGTAATTTTTTTGTTCCTGCAATGCAAGAACTTTTGTTCCATAATAATAGTCTGCCCATCGGCAGTATTTTTCTACAAATTCTTTTACAGATAATTTGAAAAAATCGCACAGTGCAGTTAAATCTCGCCTTGAAAGATATACAAATCCTGGCGAATGACCACAGCAGAAGGAACATCGCTGACAGCCAAAATTTAATCCGTCTTTATAAAAAGGTTCTTTTTCTGATTCCATAATTTTTCCTGTTGTTTGCAGACTATTGTATCTTGCAGAAAGGTTAAATGGCAAGTTAAAAAAAACGAAGGCTCCGAACACAACGTATCCAGAGCCTTCGTTGTCCGATTTTCACGGACATCGGAGAGAGTTTATCAGCTTATTTACAAGCTATTTATAGTATACGATACTATTGTTCAGATTTCAAGTGAATTTTGAAAAAAAATTAAAAAAAATTGCATGAGGCTGTCCCAAAAGTATAAATTGCAGTGGTCATTGAGCCCTTCGACAGGTGGTTCCTGAGCCTGTCGAAGGACTCAGGAACCACCTGTCGAAATGACCATCACACTAAATGTGGTGGTTTCGATAAACTCAACCACCGTAATGCAAACTTATTGGACAACCTCGCCAAAAAATTTTTTTGCTATATTTAGCGGTTCAAATCCAAAAGAGCCTTTTCATCCCATTTGTAACGGCTCTGTGGAAAAGCTTTTGCAGCTTCCTGAATTCCACCCTTTACGTTTTTATGGCTGCCGTCATCAAAGGTTACTCTACAGCTACTTTTGCTTTCTTCAAAGGTCACTGCCATAACGATTTTTTTGCTGGGTCTTCCGCCTTTTTTTCCGTTTTCCTGCACAGCTCTGGTTTTGCGCATAGTGCTGCGCTGCCCGCCGCTTTTCTGTCCAAAGTACATAAAATCAATAGACTGCTGAATTTTTGTTTCCGCACTCTTCAATTCTTCCGCACATTCCAGAAGTCTGTCTTTTTTTGCAAGCATGGAAACTTGCGTAATTGATTCCGCAATTTCTTTAATTTCGCCAGAAACTTGATTAATCAGTTCAATAGTTTCCCGCAATGTAGGTGTCATGTTCATATAATTAGTATAAACCAAAGTACATAGGTTTATCAAGTAAAAGCATCAGTAAGCCTTTTTCTGACTGGAAGCATTTTTATAATGTAGATGCAGTTTCCATTTCTCTTGAATCAAAAGTTCCTGTTTTGTTTATGTCTAATCCTGGATTTGGAAAAACAACCATTATGAAACGGTTTGCCCAGAATCACGGAATGCACCTGGAATCAGTGATTATTTTAATGATATAACAGTAAAAAGAATTAAATCTGAATTTCCTGTATTTGTAATGCTGTGAGAAGAATCTTTTGGGCAGTAAATGCACATTCCTTCAGAAAAAACTTCTTCAACGCCATCACAGATTTGAGAACCACTTCCAGAAATAATGTAATTTGTTTCGCTGCCGTTAGTCATTTTGTGTCTTCCAATAGAACTGCCGGCAGGAAGGCGCTGATACATTACTTTGCTTTCAGGAGTCATCATCATTTTTGCACAAATAAAACTATCCCCGTTGTGCATATGCTGAATTTCTGTTTCTGAGATTTCGTTAAAGTTGATTATCATGCCTAAAATTATACAACTAAAATCTGTAGTTTGCATTAAAAATGAGCATTTTTTATGGTTTGTTTTTTTATTGTAATAGTTAAATTTGGTCTAAGTGTCTGTTTTATGAAAAAAATTATCACAAAAAAATCCAGACGACCCTTAAAAGTCTAGATAAACCATAATTTTTTCTTTAAAATAAAGTGTATTTAATATATGGAAAAAATATTGTGGAGAAGGGCAGGCATACACATGAAAAAAATACAAACAATTCTGTTTTTTTTGTTCATTGCTTTGTTTTGGTCATGTTCAATGTTAGAGCATGATGAAGAAAGAGGTTGCATTTTTGTACAGCTGAATTCAGGTACAATTCTGTCAAAACTTAATTCTGGTTCATCGCGTGGAAATGTAAGCTCAAGTGTTCAGGAAAACTTTACAGCCAGATTAATCGTAACAAATGGTTCATCGGAGATTCACAGCACTTCAAAAGCTGTTTCAGAAAACGATAATCTGACATTTTCTGTTGCAGGATTGCCTGTTAAAACTGTTGTTACTGTTAAAATGCAGATAATTGGTTCTAGTGGCACAGTATATTTTGAAGGTTCAAAAGACGTTTTCGTTCTTGAAGGCAATACCCCAGTAGAAATTGTATTGAATAAAAAATTCAAGCTTTGCGGAATTTTAAATGATGGCGAAAAAATTAATCGTTATTATGATGAGGGTGAAGCTGGAATCCTTCCTTTAAAAGATAACGAAATCACGTTCTTTTTTGTGCCTTATGAAACTGACTTAACAAATTTTGACCCGGAAAATTTCTCGTCTGTTCCTGCAGATGAATGGCGTTGGGAATTAAATGGAAATGAACTTGACGGTGGTGTTAATAGTGTAAATCCATGTTCTGTTTCTCTTAAAACATCTGGACTGGAATCCGAAAAAACAAATGTTCTTACATGTACAGTAAAAATTGGCGAAGTATCGTATCAGGCTGTTTATAATTTTACTGTTGAGCAGCCAGTAATCGTAAATTTGAATACAAAATTCAAGCTTTGCGGAACTTTATATAATGGCGGCGAACTCCAGCATTTTTATAATTATACTGAAACTAGTACTCTTCCTTTAAATGATAACGAAATCAAGTTCTTTTTTGTACCTTATGAAACTGACTTAATAAGTTTTGACCCGGAAAATTTCTCGTATGTTCCAGCAGATGAATGGCGTTGGGAATTAAATGGAAAGAAACTTGACGGTGTTGTTGATAGTGTAAATCCATGTTCTGTTTCTCTTGCAACACCTGGACTGGAATACGAAAAAACAAATGTTCTTACATGTACAGTAAAAATTGCCGAAGTATGGTATCAGGCAGTTTATAAATTTACTGTTGAGAAGCCAGCTGCAAGCGCAAATTACAACAGCTATGCTTTCTATGTGGAAAATCAGGATTATAATAATAGTAAAGGATATATTTCTGCATATAATGTAGACAGCAGGTTTGTAATTCCTGGTACAGAAAATGAAATTTCAGGTTACAAATTTAACGTAACTGCAGATGCGGGAAAAACTTATTTGTATTATCAAGAGAAGGAGTCTGAAAACTACAAAATAATGTGCAGCCAGAATAAACCTGGTATGGAACTTGCAACTAATTCTAAGCTTGAATATGATACTTTAGAAGGAACTGCTGTAAACTGGCTTACTACTGATGGAAATACTGGAGGTCAGGGAGAACTTATTGGTAAAAGAATCGCTTACGATAGTGTAACAAAAAAATACTGGATGCTAGGCATGGCATATTGGCCAAGTATGGAATCTCCTAATTATTATATGCTTTCTACAGATTCCATTACAGAAGAAGCAGAATTGCAGCATTATAATATGACTGGATTGATTAATGCAGCGCAAATAGAGTCATTGGATGGCAATGTTGATTTTGCCGTATACAATAATTACATTGTTCTTTATGTAAAGCATGATACTTATTCGACAAAATTGCATATTCTTAAGATAAAAGAAGGCAATGCGCTTGAATACATAACATATATAGATAATGTTTCTATCTGCGGCTCTTTAGATATAAAATTAACAGATATTCAGGCAGTTGGTTCTGATATTTATTTGCTTTATGGCACATCTATATCTTATTATTATGGAGATGGTCATCATTCGTATGGTTTTGTTGCAAGACTTACTTATAAAGGTGACGATGCAGCAGTGCCTTATGAGTATGACAATAGCTTTGGTAACGTAGGGCTTACAGCAAATTTTTCACAAGAAACTGTAATAAAAATGAGCGACGGGTATTATTCAGGTAGCACTTCTTCTACTGAGGCTACGTATTTTTCTTATTACGGTCCAACAGAAGAAGATGCTGATTGCAGTTTCTTTGGTCCACGATATTTTGCCGCAATCAAAGATGATTATCTTTATGTAATTGATGATGGCTTCCGCAAAAAAGAAGATTCAGAAACTGGAGCTCTGGCAAACCGGGATAGACTTATGAAGGTTTCTTTAAAAGACAAAACAGTTTCTGTTGAAAAAGATGGAATTTCATTGATGGCTGGTAACGGTTCTGTACCAAATATTTTTGAATTCTAATTGGAGGGAAAAATGAAAAAGTTATTTGCATTGATTTTTGCCGCTGTTTTGTTTGCGGGTTGTTCAAATAATGTAGACAATAATGATGCTGCAAAATTTGCGTTGTTCAGCAGACAGAATAATACAGAAAAATATTCGTTAAAAATTAATCTTTTTGCAGAGCAGTCTAGAACAATTACACCTTTTGACTCTGATGAAGCTTATGTAAATGCTGTTTCTAAGGTTGAAAAGTGGGATTTAGTTTTTACAGATATAAACGATGAATCTAATAAATTTTCTATCAGCCAGTTACAGGCTAAGAATGGAGTTCTGCTTGTAGAAACAGAAAAAACAGGAAATTTTAAAGTTGAAATTGCTGGTTCTACAGAAATAGATGGCACAAAATATAATTTCTATGGATTAATACCATCTGCAGGCTTATCTAACACTCCTGGCAAGACTTTAGAATTTAGCGCACCAGTAGGACTTGCAAAGGCCGGTGGAAAAGGCAATTTTAGTGGAAAAGTTACACTGGATGAATATTGGAAGATTTCCAATAAGGAATTTTCAGCTGGTGGTGTCCCAGACGGTTTGTTTGAGATTTCTCTTGTTTCCAGAACGAATAATAAAACAATTATTGAACTCACACCAGAATATGATTCAATTACTGACGAAAGTGGGGTTTTTACTGGATTTGCGTTTAACAAGAACAACATTCCAAGTGACTATTACCAGCTTAAGGTTAGTTTTTCTGGATATAATGGTAAAAAGCCTGTTGAAGAGGTTGTTTTTGATAAAGGAAATCTTGTTGTAATTGGTGACGGCTTAACAACGCACGCAGAGCTTTTAGCATGCTACAGTCAGCCTGTTACTCAAATTGTAGATACATACTATGCCTGCAATGATAAAGAGTCACAGGGAAACGGCTTGTACCCTCAGACAAAGGGGTATGCATGGGGCATTATAAAAAATATTTTTGAATATACTGAAAAGGAAGCAGGGATTTATACTGTTTATTGTGATGCTTTTGTGATTGATGCTGTTGAATACAAAGCATTAAAAGCCAAATCTCCTAAAAATGGTGTAGTTAATATTTTGTACAGCAATGGAAAATGTACAATTGAATATAATAATGACACAGATTACAAACTTTCTGTAGAGCGCTGCTTTGCTGTTTCTGCAAAGGATTTTGTTGGTACAGAAGCAGAGCCTTTCCCTGTACTGGAAATTGATGAGCATAATACAAAGAATCTTTATACTAGTGTTACTTATGAAAATTTTGTGGCTGTAGTTTTAAAGTCTACAGATTTTGCAGGTATTAATCCTAGATATACTAAAATTAATTATTATATTAATGATACAGAAACATTTTTGTATAATACACCATTTTTTGTTTATTACTACTCTGACCCTGAATCTATATCTTTTGAACAAAATTATGGTGATACTTTCGTATATATTAAACGCAATGGCGAATATCAGTACGCTCCTTCTTATAAATTGCACTTGTTTACAGATGACAACCGAATGCCAGACGGATACAACAAACTTTATGGAACAGATCCTGACGCTGCTGCAAATTACAAGCAGTTCTATCTTAGCGTAAAACCATCTGTTCAATTTATTGACCCTGAACAGAAATATTTTATTGGCTCTGATTCAAAAACAGAAGGTGATTATATTATCTATGCTCCAGAAAATACGTTCCGGGTTTATGCTGATTCTAACTGCGAAAATCCAGTTAATGATGACAAATTAACTTACACATGGTATTTAAACGGAAAAGATGTTTCTGCCATAACAGGAAATAATTCCTTTGTAGTGCTTAGTGAAGAATATGATGATTTGAACCTTTACGGCGAAAACAATATAGAGTGTATCATAACAGATGGCAGCATAATGAAAACTGCAGACAAAACCTTTAAGTTCAGTATGCCAGTGGAGCAGAGAGCTGCATTGTATTATGCAAAAGATTCAGATTATTCTATTCTAAAGTATTATAATACTGTTTCTGGAATGACATATAATACAAACATAAAAATAAAAGATGTAAAAGATTATTATACAACCTGGTTCTTTATGGACGGAACTTCACTTTTCTATGAAGAGGTCGATTCGGTGGGTAGTGTTACATATCGCACTCAGGCATTAAATGGCGAATTTGTAGAAACGCCATTCAATGATTCTTTAGAAGGATTAATTTCCTTTTTGAATAAGCAATATAGCTTAAATTCCCTTACAAAAGATGTTGCTACTGGAAAAATCTGGCTTTACTATTATGACGATAACGAAAAAGTAACAAAATTAAGTGTTATTGAAAATCCAAATGATGAAGACTGTAAATTTTTGCCTGGTGCAATACTTGATAGTAATGATTCGGGGGCATGTATTGCCGTTTATAATGACAAGGTTTATGTATTCAGAACTACAAATAAAATTGACATTTATTCTGTAGAAAAAGATACAAGAAAGGGACTGAAATTTTCTGAAAAAACTACAGTTAATACAGGAATTCCTCTATTATTTGAAACGCCAAAGGTAATGGATTTTGCCGTAGTGCCTTATAATGGCGGCGTGCGGGCAGTTGTTTGTATTTCCCAGATTTTTGATAATATGTTTACCCCCGAAGATTTTACAGAGGGTAGTACGCATAAAATGTATAGCTTAGGAAGTGTTTCCAGCTTTGACCTTGATGAATCTGGAAATATTTCTAATCTAAAGTCAAATCTTGGCTACAATAAGAGTGAGACAGGTTATATTGATTATCAAAATAATAACAGCGAACCTCCTATAAATTATAAAATTAACTTTATTGTTTCTGATTCTGAAAAAGTTAGTGATATTCCGGTAATTTTTGGTAAAACAAAAATTCTTGCCATTAAGGAAGAAGAAGTAATACTTTCTGATGTTGGCGTATACAGTCAGGATGATGGTTCAGGCAATAAAAATTTACGCAGAAAATCTCATCTGGTAAGATACGACTTTACGACATTATATGATTTGGAATCTGATGTAAATATCAGTTTTGATATAAATAATATTTCTGGAAGTATAGGTGAGTGGGAAGAAGATATCGGGAACTAGGAGCAGAGCAATGAAAAAGATTATAGCATTATTTTTAGCAGCTGCAGTTTTTGTACTTGCAGGCTGTTCAGACACAAACAAAGATTATTCTGTATTGCTGCCATTTGTTAATGGCAGCACAAATGATAAAATAGAAGTAACCCTGGCTTTTGTTAATAATGATTCCAGAATGATAACAGGAAACCCTGGGGCTTCTACAGCGGAGGGTTATGATTCTTCCAGCGGTAAATATATAAAAGTTAAAATTACAGATAAAGATGAAACCCCTTTGTGTGAAGAAAAAATCGACATACAAGTACAAGAAACTGGAAAAATTTCATTATATATTGATAAGGTGAATTTTAATAATCTTAAAGCTGCAACTGTAACTGTTACTGGCTATACAAAAGCGGAAGATGGTACTCATCAGGAATTTACAAAAGGCACTTTAAAAGATGTAGATTTAACACTTGGAAAAACCCTTTACGTTCCAATGGAATATATTATTACAGAAGGTGAAGCAGGTCCTTCCGGGAATATTACTTTTAGCGTTGGATATAATTCTCAATCTGACTGGGAAAACAATGGCTTTGATGTATCTAATGTTGGGGACAATCCTAGTTTTGAAGTTTCTTATACTCCTTTGAATGGAGTTGATTATAAACCTTTAGCAGTAACAACTAATCCATTGTCAGAAGAAAATGGATACTATGTAGAAATAATAGATGGAATCCTAGATCACTTAAAATTTCGCATTGAGGACAAAAGCGGTTATTACAAGCTTAAAGTTACCTGGAAGAATTGTCCTGTTAATGTAAATGGCATTAAAATTACGCAGGATGTAGACATGATTATTGCAAACGATAATATTTTCTGTATTCCAGATTACGGCTCTGTTACTATTAATGATTATTACGAGCCAAAATTCTATATGCCGGTAAAAAAACTGTGGGCTGTAAATGGAACAGCAGATGGTGACGGCGAATCAATGGCTACCCCAGCAAGGTTAAGCTCATTGCTTAGCACAATTGCTTCTGATGATAAATACAAATTGTACAGCATTAACTGTTCTAACATTGCAACTAAAATATATTATAATCGTGGCTCTTATTTGTACGATGCTTGTATGTACGATGCTACGAGTATAAATAATATTGCGTGTAGCACTGAAAAATATATAAACATTAAGTCTACCGATCTTAATGCCAGTATGGTGATTAAATCTAACGAAGGCGAAAGCAAAATGATTGCCGTTGCAAACGAATCAATTGCAGTTACAAAATCCGGTGATGGAGACCCTTTTCTGCCTGCGGAGTTACAAACAAAATCAGAACCAGACTATTCTGGTGCCGGTACCATTACAGAATCCTTTGATTTTATTTTAGAAAAAGGCGCAAAAGTAGATATATTAAATACAGACTTTAATCCTAATGCTATAAATCTTTATGCGGATAATACGGATAATAGTTATAGTATTTATACAGGTACTGAAGAATTCACTTCTTATGAACAGTGTAGTCCATATTGTTTTGCAAGGCAGGAAATAAGCATTGATGATACTACTACTTATACACTAGATAACGCTAAATGTTTTATATATGATTCTGAAACAGGGTATCATGTAGAGTCTTCTGAAAGAGCTATTGGTACTACTAATCAATTTAATGCAGATAAGTCGAAACGATATAAATTATTATATTTGAAATAAAACTAATATTGCTATTCAAGAGCAGTTGTTTAATTAATTAAAATGCTTTTATTTTCAAAAAAGGATATTGCGGTTAGCATTTGCGTTCCTGTGTATGGAACGGAAATGCTTTTAGACAGATGTTTTAATTCTGTGGCGGCGCAGAATTTTAGCGGGTTTGAACTGGTTGTTGTGGATGACTGCAGCAATGGAACAGACGAAAAAGGCCGTAACTGTAGTAAAATTGTTAAGGATTTTAAAAAATCTGTAAAGTTTCCTGTTACATATATTAAGCATCAGGAAAATAAGGGGATTGCCGAATCCCGCAAAACTGCGATTTATGCATCAAAAGGTAAATATCTGATTTTTCTTGACAGCGATGACACTTTAAAAGAAAATGCAGTAGAAATTCTTTATAAAGCTATTACAGAAAATAACTGTTCTGTTGTTCAGGGAATTGCCCAGGTTTTTGGCGATGATTTAACTGAAGACGAAAAATCTATTGTTGATAAAAAAGTAAACTGCCTTTTTGAAGGTGAACTGAAAGGTTCTGAATTTATTGCGGGGTTTCTTGAAAATAGCAATCATAGTGGTTTTTTGTGGGCTAAAATTTATGAACGCGAAACAATTTTAAATGCTATTTCCCACATTCCGCCAATTTACTGTATTCTTGCAGAAGATTTTTTGATTTATTTCTGGGTCTGCTACGAAGCCAGTAAGAATGGCGGAAAATACTTGGGAATAAAACAGCCTGTTTACAACTACTGGATGCAGAACGGTATTACCCGTAAACAGAAGATTGAAGATTTAGACCGCTGGGAAAAGACATGTTCTGTTGCATCTGCATTTACGGCATTGTTTACTGAATTTGAAGAAATTAATGAGCGCGGCGAAAAGCTTGAATTGAACGAAGCTCAGCATAAAGAAGTAAAGCGTTTGTGCCGTGCTTTTCTTGCTAACAACATAAAAGCTTTGCGCAGTAAAGTAATACCTGAATTGCAGCAGCAGGCATACCAGATTCTTTGTGAATTCTGGGGCGAAGATTTTGTAAAAGACGTAGAAAAACTTGTTGATGCAAAAGAGGCAAGGGGTATGTAGCACCTTTAGTTGTGGGGTGGTTGAGCCCTTCGACAGGCTCAGGAACCACTTGTCGAAACCACCCCACAATGAGCCGAACAGGCGAAGTGCGGAACACCCCGGTTTTTGCCGGAGGCAAAAATGCCCCCAGTAAATTTTATTTCTGTAACAAAGTAAAGGTTCCTTTGATTTCTTTTGGAGTTCCAATCCAGCTTGGGTCCATGTCGGCAGGGTTTTCGGCATTGTAGGCAACACCAAAATTGTCCTGGGCGGTTGGGTATTTTCCATTGATAAAGAAAGTAGAAATCAGATTTATATAATATTTGCAGACGTTGTCGTTAGGGCGAACTTGCAGCAGCTTGTTGAACTGCAAAAGCGCCTGGCTGTAATTTCCGCTTTCAAAAATGCGCATTGTCTGTTCCCAGGCGGCCATATAATTTAAAAGTTTTTCGCCGGCATCGGCTTTAAAAGTTACCAGCTCGTAAAGGCGGATTGGAGTTTTTACATTTACAACCTGAACGCGGTCCAGGCTGCGGACAACAAAACTGTCATCAAGAAGATTTTTTGTGGCTTCGCTAATAAGAATTCCGTCTGTTGAATACTGTTTGTTTACGCCTTCAAGACGACTGGAAAGGTTTACGTTGTTTCCCATAACGGTGTAGTTCTTTTTGTTTTCGGACCCCATAAAGCCGGCAACGATTGTTCCGGAATTCAAACCGATTCGTGTAAAGATTGTCTTGTTGTTCTTAATCATTATCTGGAATGCAGAGAACAATGTGTCTTCCATTCCTTCTGGTTTTTCGCCGGCTGCAATCACTTTGATTTCTTCATTGATTACTTTTTCTGCCTGCTTCATTTTGATTGCTGCGGAACAGGCGCGGATTGCGTGGTCTTCCATTGGAATTGGCGCACCAACAAAGGCAACGATGGCATCTCCTTCGTACTTATCTACGGTTCCGCGTTCGTTGATGATGATGTCGCTCATTTTGGTAAGATAATAGTTCAAAAGCGATACGAGTTCTGCGGCTGTCAAAAGTTCGCTGAAGCTTGAGAATTTCTGAATATCTGTGAAGAGTGCTGTCATTTCAAAGTTTTTTCCGCCAAGTACAAAGTAATTTGGGTTGTTGATGATTTCCTGTACAACGTCTTTTGAAAGACACTGGCTGAACGCACCCTGAATGAATTTGCGGTTCTTTTCGCTGGAAAGGAATCTTAATACTGTAACTGAAAGGTATGAAGATACGCCAATCATAATTGGGGTAAGGGCTGGCAGATAGATTGAAAAACAGACCATAAGAATTATTGGCAGGGCGATTACGGCGGTAATCAGGGTTATTCCGCACAAAATCTGAACGGCTGTGCGCCTTTCTGCATGGAATGCCAGCAGTGTAATGGAAAGGGCAAAGGCAAGGATTGAACCCCAGTACCATTCAAGGGGCGTAATAAAATCCTGGTTCATTATTGTGTTGTAAACGTTTGCGTGGGTTCCTACGTTTGGATATGACTTCTGGAATGGTGTTGAGCCTAAATCTGTTGTGCCGCTTCCTGTGTTGCCGATGATACAGAATTTGTCTGCATAGATTTTCTTCATGTCGTAATAATATGTAAGATAGTCTTCCAGATCCTGAGAAAAATATGTAAGGTCAGTAAGGAAATTTTCATCTGATGCTACTGAATCAAAGCGCAGAAGCTCCTGGATGCTGTCGCTGTTCAGGAACCGGCCTGCGTTTGCAAAGAAATTTTCACGGAGGGCAAAATATTCGTTGAATGTTGCATCGTCAATACCGCCGCCGATTGGATTTCCGTCTGCATCATAGCCGTTCATGCAGGACAGGATGTAGCTTTTGTATTCAAGAATGTCATTGTAATCGGAAAGGAGAGTGTTTACTTCTGAAACATAGGCTGGTTCTGCACCGTTTTCGTTTTTAAGGTTCAGAGCTTTAAGATTGTCAAAAGCAAGGAGTCCGTTTATTACGTTTTTTTCCAGCTGTGGCAGATACCAAAGGTAGAAAATTGAGTTATGCTGGAACGACGAATTGTCATTGTCTACTTCGTCGCGGAAAGTTCCGTCTTCATTCTGAACCTTTTTTGTTGCGTTGAATGTTTTTTTTATCCAGTTGATGTACATGTGGCCGGTGGAATCCAGCGGAATTTTTATTGTTTTTACAGAAGAATCCGGCATTGTGCAGTTTTTTAAGATAAGCTTTCTGTTTTGAAATTCAATTTTTTCTGGATTAAGGATTTTCAGAAGCGGGGCAAAGGAGAGTTGTCCAAGTGCTCCGTCTTTATAGCTGAACATAAGTCTGATTCTTCGGCGGGTTCCGTCGCTGTCTATTGAAACGTTTGTAAAGCCTGCGCCTTTTGCCCGGGAAATGATGGAATGCATCGCAGGTGAAAATTCTTTGTAAGAAAGATTTGCATTGCTTTTTTTCAAAAAATCTTTTTTGTCTTCTATCTGATAAAGAAAGCGTTTTTTTGCGTATTCAAGATTTTCATCTGTATATTTGATTGCAAGGTCGCCGGCGTTAATTGTAAGCCATGTGTTTCCAAAAAACTGAACTGCCCGCGCAAAATAATCATCGTTGTCTATGAAAATCTGACTTATCTGGTCTGCCGCGTCGGGATTTTGTTTGATTTTTTCTATTAAATTATAGTCAATTGACTTGCTTGATGGCGAAAGGTATTCAATATCGAATACGGCTGTTTTTGCGCCAACTTCACGCATTGTTAAAAGGCAGTCCGCAATCTTGTCGCGGCTCCATGGCCATTCGCCTAATTCGTTGAGTGCGAAGTCGTCAATGTCTACAAAAAGCAGCTCTTTTTGTTCTGCAGGTGCTTTTTTTAGAAGGACTAGCAAATCGTAAAGTCTGAAATCAAATTTATCCAAAAGATTAGTAGCGCAAAGAAGACTCCAGAAAACTGTAATTACAGTTATTATTAATGGAATCTGCATTTTTGTTTTAAATTTTAATTCTTTTTTTTCATTTTTATTAGAAGTTTTCATGACTAAAATTATAACATTTCATATAATGTTAGTACAACTTTTTATAAGGACAAAATTGTGAGAAAGTTTTTAATTTTTTTATTAATAACTCTATTTTCTGTTATGGTTGTAAATGCTCAGAGTGCAGAGAAAATCAGCGCTCTGCTTAAAACCAAGCAGATTACAAAAGGTCAGGCTGCTTATCTTGCTGCAACATTTAAAAATCTTGTTGGGGAGGATGCTTCTGAAGAGGATGCATTCAAAATTCTTTCTGAAAATAAATATTTTTCAGAAAAAGAATCTTGTGATGAGCTTATTACTCTTGGTAAAGTTTCTGCCCTGTTTGCAAAAGCAGTAGAGCTTAAAGGCGGATTGTTTTATTCCATTACGCATAATTCCCGCTATTCCTACAGAGAATTAAAAGCGAAAGGAATTCTTCCGTCAGAAGCAGATCCTTCTTTTAAGGTTTCGGGTCGTGATGCAATTGTAATTCTTGACGGTTTATCATCAATTGCTGGAGGGACAAAATAATGAAAAAGTTGCGATATTGTTTTGTACTTGCAGCAATGTTGATTTCAAATGCTGTATTCGCTGTTGATTTTGGCGGACTGCTGAATAATTTAACTACAATTAAAACTAATAAAGATCAAAATTTTAAACTCGATCAGAAGGATTCTGCTTCTTTATGGTTTAAGACTGTCTTTGATGAAACTGGAATGAATTATTTTATTGCAGACTTCATTTACGATTTTGAACGGGATTTTGATGCTGATAAGACAACAAACATTATTGATTCTGATCTTTTTAAACTGAATTTGGGAAAAAAGCTTGCTAATGGAAAAATAAGTTTGTCTTCAGGTCGTTTTTTCTATTCAGATTTAAGCGGTTTGGTTTTTGCTCAAAATGCAGATGGAATTCTTTTTAATTATAAAGGAAACCGTTTTGATGTTTCGGTTTATGGAGCATATACTGGTCTTTTGAATGCGTTGAATGTAAAGATGATTACTGCTGAACGCGGAGTTTATGTAAGAGATACAGATAGAATTGACGATGTTTATGATGATTCGTTCTACAGATTTAAGCCTGTTGAAGGTGATAAAGATAAGCTTTATGATTTTGCCGAACAGTATGCGGTTGGCGGTTTGACTGTTTCTTTCCCTAATCTTTTTGCGCGTCAGACTGTAGCTGCTCAGTTTATTGGTGCTTTCCGATTAGAAAAGGAACTTTTCAACAGAATGTACGCAACTATTAGTGTTAATGGTCCTGTTGTTGATTCTCTTTATTATAATGCAAGTTCAACCTTTGGCTTTACAAAATTCCATACAAACGGTACAGAAATTGCAAATCTTTCAAAAATTAATTTGGATTACTATTTTAGCAAATTTGATTCTTGTATTGGTGCTAATGCTGTTTATGCATCTGGTGACCGCGGTTTCCTTATGGGATTTACTGGAATTACAAGCATAAATCCAACTTTATCGCTTGCTGATATTGAATATTCTGGTATTTTCAAGTTTGGACTTTCTTCTTCAATGAAGATTTTGCACAATCTTCAACTTGCTGGTGCCTGCGATATGGTTTATGATATTTCAAATGGACATGCAGAAAGACCAGAAGGTGCTTATGAACAGACAGGAATTAATGATTCAAATACAGGATTCCAGTATACAGCTAACATAAACTGGCAGCTGCTAAGTGATATTTTGCTTTCTGCTAATGTCAGCCAGTTTTTTGCTAAAAATAACGAAGATATCAAAAAAACAACTTTTGGTATTAGAGCTGTAATATCATTCTAATTTATGGAGGGATTTGTCATGAGAAGAACGTTGTTAAAAATTATGGCTGTTTCATTAATGTTTGCAGGTTCTTTTGCCTTTGCAGATGCTCTTGACGCAGTTGTTGTTTCATCTACTGGAAAGGTTGAAGTTCAGAATGGAACTCAGTGGGTTCCTGTAAAAGAAGGTGATGTTCTTAAAAAGGGTTCTGTTGTTCAAACTGGTTTTAAGAGTGAGCTTGTTCTTAAGGTAAAAGAATCAAATATGAAGATTTCTCAGCTTACACGTATGGTTATTGAAAATCTTTCTGCTGGTTCTGATAAAGATGATACACGAATTTTTATTGATACAGGTTCTGTTCGTTCAGAAGTAAATCGTTCTGGGAACAGAAAAGTTGGTTTTACTGTTCGTTCGCCTGTTGCAACCGCTTCTGTTCGCGGTACAATTGTAAAACTTTCAAATGAATATCGTGGTGCTAAAGTTGAAACTGAACGTGGGGTAGTTTTGGCATGGCCAACAACAGTAAGTGAACCTGTTGTTGAAGAAGATCAGCCTTCTGAGGAAACAAATGGAACTGCAGAAACTAATGAAACTGCAGAAACAGATGGTTCAATTGCGACCGGTGCTTTATCTTCCCAGTCTATTGAGAATGCTCCTGCAAATTCTGTTACAATAACTAAAGCTCAAACTTCAGGTTTTAGTTCTTCTGGTAATGTAACATCTGCGCAGGTTAATGCTTATTCAAACACTACTGTTGAAAGCTCTTCTACTAATAGTGTTGCATTTTCTGAATCAGTTGCATCATCAGGAAATTCTGGTGCGACTATGAGCAGCTCTTCAAATTCTGCTGCAGCTACTGGTTCATTGAGCATTACTGCTAAATTTGAAGACTAATTTGTTTATGAAAAACGACATTAATTTATAATGTTGAATATTGCAATACTAAGAGAGGACTTCATCTGCAAATTCATTTGTGCAGAAGGGGTCCTTTTTTTCATAGTATGTTTATTTAGGAATATGATATGGAATATACAAAAGCACTTTTTGATTTTATAAGCACTAGTCCAAGCTGCTTTCATGTGGTGGCTAATATTAGAGATGTTTTACTGAAGAATGGCTTTACAGAATTAAAGGAAAACAAGCTTTGGCAGCTGGCGGCTGGAAGAAATTATTTTGTAGAAAAAAATGGTTCTGCAATAATCGGCTTCTCTGTTCCTAAAAAAGATTTTTCTGGTTTTCTGGTAACTGCAAGCCACAGTGATTCGCCATGTTTTAAAATCAAGGAAAACCCGGAAATGAAAAGTGCAGGGGTTGTCCGTCTTAATGTTGAAAAATATGGCGGAATGTTAATGAATCCCTGGTTTGATAGACCTTTAGGTATTGCTGGCAGGGTCATTGTTTCTGAAAGTAGCGGTGAAAATATCAGTGTAAGTCAGCGGCTTGTTGATTTTGGTAAAAATCTTGTAATGATTCCCAGTCTTGCAATTCACATGAACAGAACAGCCAACGAAGGGCATAAAATCGACGTACAAAACGAAATGCTTCCTCTTATTTCTGGAAATGAATCTTTTAATCTGCTGGATTATCTTTCTGTTCAGACAGGCATTGCTAAAGATTCTATTGCCGGCCACGATTTGTATCTTTATAACAGAGATGAACCTTCTGTCTGGGGTGCAGAGGATGAATTTATTTCTGCGCCAAAACTTGATGATTTGGAATGTGTGTTTTCAACTTTGCAGGGATTTTTGAATTCTGAAAATTCAGATTTTGCGAAAGTTTTCTGTGTTTATGATAATGAAGAGGTTGGAAGTGGAAGCCGCCAGGGGGCAGGTTCTACGTTTTTAAAAGATACTTTGCGGCGAATAAACTGCTGTTTTGACCGTACAGAACAGGAATATATGGCGGCAGTTGCGTCCAGTTTTTTGGTTAGTGCAGACAATGCGCACGGGGTTCATCCCAACTTTAAAAGTTCTGCAGATCCTGTAAATCAGCCGGTTGTAAACGGTGGCGTTGTTATTAAATACAATGCTGCCCAGAAATACACAACTGACGGAATCAGCGGTGGCATTTTCAAGGAAATCTGCCGAAAAGCACAGGTCCCGTTTCAGATTTTTACAAACAATTCAAATGTTGCCGGTGGTTCTACTTTAGGAAATATAAGTACTTCTCAGGTTCCTTTCTGCAGTGTAGATATAGGACTTGCACAGTGGGCAATGCATTCGCCTTATGAGTCTGCCGGGGCAAAAGATGTTGAGTTTCTGGTAAAGGCAATTGAGACATTTTATTCCAGTAAAATCTGCGGAAAGCTTTAGCGGACTCATACTGTATAATTTATGTAAAAAATCTGCGCACCACTTGAAAAAATTGCGTAAAAAATATTCAATATAATTTAGGAAGGTTTTATGATTTGGTTAATCGGATGCAAAGGAATGCTTGGTACGGAAATTGCCCGTCAGTTTAAGGAAAACAACATTGAATATACTGGCACAGATATTGATGTTGACATCACAAATCCAGAAGCTTTGGATAAATTCGCATCTTCATTAAATAATCTTCAATATATAATCAACTGTTCTGCGTATACTGCTGTTGATAAGGCAGAAAGTGATATTGAACTTGCCACAAAACTTAACGTAAATGGTCCTGAAAATATTGCTGCCGTTGCAAAAAAATATGGCGCAAAGATGATTCACATTTCCACAGATTATGTTTTTGACGGCACAGGAAATACTCCTCGCACAGAAGATATGCCAGTTGCTCCAATCGGTGTTTACGGCGTTACAAAAGCTGATGGCGAAAAAGCTGTTGCCGCAACTACAAAAGAATATTATATTTTGCGAACTGCATGGCTTTATGGCTGGGCAGGTAAAAATTTCGTATATACTATGATTCGCGCAATGAATACTCACGATGCCGTAAAGGTTGTAAATGACCAGAAAGGTACACCAACTTTTGCAGGAGATCTGGCTGGCGTAATCATTAAGATAATTCAAAAAAATGACGTTCCTTATGGAATTTACCATTGTACAGATCTTGGTGAAATTACATGGTGGGATTTTACAAATGAAATTAAGCGGCAGGGAATAGAAAAGGGCTGGGTAACAAACAAAGACTGTGTTGTAAATCCATGTGCAACAGAAGAATACCCAACGCCTGCAAAACGTCCTGCATATTCAGTTTTGAGTAAAGACAAAATTCAGAAGACTCTGGGAATTGCTTTGCCAGACTGGAAAGACAGCTTGAACAAATATTTAAGTTCACCGCTTTTCGATAAAACTCGTATTGAATAGTAGTGATTTGGGGAAAAAATTGTTAGAACTGAAAAACATTAAAAAGTCCTATGATGGCGTTACAATTCTAAAGGATATTTCGATTTCCATTGAAAATTCAGAAATCGTATCAATTCTTGGGTCATCTGGCAGCGGTAAAACTACTCTTTTAAATCTGATTCTTGGAATCATTAAACCGGATTCTGGAAACGTTATTTTTGATGGGAAAGATTTAACAAATGTACCGATGGAACTTCGCGGGTTTAATATTGTTTTTCAGGACTATGCACTTTTTCCTAATCTTAATGCTTACAAAAATATAACTTACGGCTTGCGCAATTATCCATGTCGTTCCACTCAGCAGGAAGTAGATTCTTTGATTGATTTGCTGGATTTACGCCAGCATCTTGATAAGAAAATTGACAAGCTTTCTGGTGGTCAGAAACAGCGGGTTGCTCTTGCCAGAACAATGGTGATGAAGCCAAAAATCCTTCTTCTTGATGAACCCCTCTCTGCATTGGACGGTGTAATCAAAGAGTCTATTAAGGAAACGATTGTGCGCATTGCCAAAGATTTCAATCTTACTACAATTATCGTAACTCACGATCCAGAAGAAGCTCTTACAATCAGTGACAAGGTTCTTATCATCAATAAAGGAAACATTGAACAGTTTGGTACTCCAGAAGATATTATTGAACGCCCTGCCAGTGATTTTGTAAAGGATTTTATCATCAAGCAGCTTACAATCAAAAAAGACAATATTTTCAAATTGTTTTCAGAAAAAAAGGATTAGTTTATGAGAAACAAACAGATTAATACCATTTTTTCTGGAATCCTGATATTTTTTGCACTTTTTATTGTCATTCCGGCCTTTCTTCTTTTTAAGAATGCCTTTACTTCAGGTGGTGGATTTTCGTTTAAAAATTTTTCTGATGTTTTTGAGCAGGGGCAGCTGGCAAAAGCCTTTTTTAATAGCGTAAAGGTTAGTTCCATAAGTGCGTTTATAACTACTGTCCTGGCGTTTGTTCTTGCCTATACAGAAAATTTTACAAATCTTCCGCAAGGGCTAAAAAAATGTATCCGAACGATGGCTGTTTTTCCAATGCTTTTGCCAACAATTACTTATGGTTTTGCAATCATTTATTCTTTTGGTCGCAACGGTCTGCTTACTCAGGTATTTCACCGTCAGTTCTTTGATTTTTATGGATTTAAAGGACTGATTTTTGGATATGTGATTTATACTCTTCCAATTTCTTTTACGCTCATAAAAAATACAATGAGCTATATTGATAAGCGTTATCTTATTGTAAGCCGCATCATGGGTGATAACTGCGTAAAATCTTTTAATACGGCAATTCTTCAGCCTTTATGGGGTACTATTGCTGTTTCGCTGGTTCAAAGTTTTTTCTTAAGCTTTACAGATTTTGGTATTCCAAGTTCTATTGGCGGCCGCTACATTGTTGTTGCGGAACTGCTTTACAATACGATGCTTGGTTCAATTCCAAATTTCCATCAGGGTGCTGTAATCGCTATAATGATGCTGCTTCCTTCTATTGTTAGTATTCTTATTCTGAATTATTTGCAGCGTTTTAATGTTCGCTACAATAAAATTTCTCAGATTGAACTAAAAAAGAATGTTGTGCGAGATGCAGCCTGCGCTGTGCTTTCCTTTGCTATTCTTTTCTGCGTTCTTTCGATTTTTCTTGTTGTTATTGTTTCGCCTTTCGTTTCTGAATGGCCATACAACAAGGCGTTTACGTTCAGGCATCTGCAGTCAGTTTTTGCTGATAAGGCACTTGTTCATGTATTTACAAATTCTTTGTGGGTAAGTTTGCTTTCTGCTGTTTTTGGAACTGCTCTTGTTTATGCTGCTGCTCTTGTAACTGCCCGCAGTAAAATTCATCCTCACGGAAATCTTGTAATTGAATCTATGGCGCAGATTACAAATACAATTCCTGGCATGGTGCTTGGTATTGCCTTTCTTCTGGCTTTCCGCAGAACGCCATTGCACAACACGATTATAATCATTATTGCATGTAATCTTGTTCACTTCTTTGCGACTCCATATCTTATGATGAAGGGTACTTTAGACAAGATGAATTCCAGCTGGGAAACAACTGCGACAATTCTTGGGGATAACTGGATAAAAACTGTAGTTCGCGTAATTACTCCAAATGCGGTTGGCACTCTTCTGGAAGTCTTCTGTTATCTTTTTATAAACGGAATGGTAACTGTAAGTGCTGTTGTATTTATTGCCGGAGCAAAAACGATGGTAATTACTACAAAAATTCAGGAACTGCAGCATTTTGCTAAATTCAATGAAATCTTTATCCTTTCTATATTGATTTTGATAACTAATCTTGTGATTAAATCTGTGAAAGGAATTATTATTAAACATAAAGAGGTAAACTAAATGAAGAAGATTGTTCTTTTGGTTCTTGCTGTAACAGCGTTGTTTGCCGGATGCAGCAAAAAATCAGGCGAAAAGCAGGTTGTCATCTATTCAAATGCTGATGATGAAGCTGCTGTAAGTGCAAAAAAAGCTCTTGATGAAAATGGTTTTGCTGGAAAATATATTTTTCAGTCTTTTGGTACAAGCGAACTTGGCGGAAAACTTTTTGCAGAAGGTACTGCAATTGAAGCTGACCTGATTACAATGAGCTCTTTCTACATTGAAAGTGCACAGCAGGCTAATAACATGTTCAAGGATCTTGAATTTGAAACAAAACAGGTTATCAAGACTCCTTCATTCTATACTCCTTTGCTTGCATTGCAGGGTGTTGTTATTTACAACAAAATGGTAATCGCAGACAAAAACCTTCCGGTTCCAACATGCATCAAAGATATTGGAAATCCACTTTACAAAGACTGGGTTAGTGTAGTTGATCCTTTGGGAAGTACAACTGCATGGCTTATGGTTCAGGCTCTTATTGAATCTTATGGTGAAGACGGTGCAAAAGATGCTCTTGCTGCCATTTACAAAAATGCTGGTCCACATCTTGAACTCAGCGGTTCTGGTCCTATCAAAAAGATTCGTGCCGGCGAAGTTGCAGTAGGATTTGGATTGCGCCATCAGGCTGTTCGCGACAGAAAAGCTGGTCTTCCTGTTGATTTTGTTGACCCTGTAGAAGGAAACTACACTTTAACAGAATCTGTTGCCGTCATTGATAAAGGCAAAAAATGTAATCCACTTGCAATGGAAATGGCAAAATGTATCATTGAAAAAGGCCGTGCCGACATCATCAAGGATTATCCTGTAGTCCTTTATGAAGGTGAATCTGTTGATGAAGAAAACCGTGCAGCAAAGACAATGATTTTTGAAGAACCTCTTACTACAGAACTTTTGAAGAAACATCAGGCTTTGAGCGAAAGCGCAAAGTAATATTGAATTTCATATAACGTTAAATGGGTTATAAAAAAACAGGGGGCTGTCCAATAAGTTTGCATTACGGTGGTTGAGTTTATCGAAACCACCACATTTAGTGTGATGGTCATTTCGACAGGCTCAATGACCACTGCAATTTATACTTTTGGGACAGCCCCCTGTTTTTTATAAATCAGTTAGCATTAATTTTTAATTGTTTTACCAACCATCTGTGCTGATTTTTCAAGCCACTCAAGACAAGATTCATAGTCACCTGAGCGAATCTTTCCATTGTTGAGAGCTGCTTTCAAGTGTTCTGCAAGTTTTGCATATTCCTGATTATCATAAAGTTTTTCGAAATCAGGTTTATTTAAGCCGAATTTTGTATGCATAACGCGCCTCCAAAGTTGTAAAATTGAAATATTCTTAAATATCTCTACTTAAAGTATACGCTACAAATCAGAAAAAAGCGAAGAAAAAAATAAAGAAAATGCAAAATATTTTTTTGATGATTTCATATACAAGTGTTATAATTAATACTTGTAAGTGTGGAGATTTATGGCATTACTTAGGAATAAAAGAATAATTTTTCTCATAACTATTTTTAATCTAGTGATTAATGGTTTTGTCAGTGATATATATTCCAATGAGTTTATATCAAATTTTGGAAGTCGAATCTGGACAACATCAGAAGGATTGCCAGGAAATACAATAACTGACATTCTGCAATCTTCTGACGGTTATCTGATGATAGGAACTTATGAAGGTCTGGTTCGCTTTGATGGATTAAAATTTACTACTATAAATAAGGCTAATGACTCTCTGGTGAATTTTACAAGTGCCAGGACTATTTTTGAAGACAGCAGGAAAAATTTATGGGTTGGCGGTAACGATGAGGGAGTAACAGTTTTCTGCAAGGATTCAACTATAAAGCAATTTGATGTGGATAGTGGGCTGCCTAATAATTCTATCCGAGCTATTTGTGAAGATTTAAATGGTAATATTTGGATTGGAACTTCTTCTGGTATTGCTTGTATTTCACCAGATTATGAGATTTTTATTCCGGAAGGGGTAATGCTGCTTCCAAAAGAAAATCACTATCTTATTACTTATCTTTATTGCGATACATTTGGTAAAATATGGATTTCTACATCTGATGAAGACGGAACATTTTTTTTATGAAAATGGTTCCTTTTATCGTTTTCAGCTTGGAGATGGTAATTCCCGCAAGATAAATGTTGTAAATCAAGATTCAAGCGGTGCTTTCTGGTTTGGTCTTGAATCCCGCATGGCTGTAAAAGTTGTAGGCGAAAAAAAGCAATATTACGATTTAAGTTTTGGTCAGCAGAAAGGTTCTTCCATGAACTGTATTTTTGAAGATAGTGATGGAAATATCTGGTTTGCAATGGACAGTGGTGTTGCAATTTTACATGAAGATAAGCTTGTAAATTTTGATTTTACAAATGGGCTTGCTGATGATAAAATTGTCAAAATTATAGAAGATAATCAAGAAAACATCTGGCTTGGAACTGATCGAAATGGGCTTCAAAGATTAATTCATCCTAAATTCAAGACAACTACTTTGAACAAGACTGTAAATTCAATTGTTCAGGACAAATATAGGGATGTTGTCTGGATTGGCTGTGATGATGGACTTTTGTGCCTGAAAAATGATCATTTTATTGAAAATGAAATGACACAAAAATGCAAAAACATTCGAATTCGTCATGTAGATGTGTGTGACGAAGGAACTCTCTTTGTTAGTACTTATGAGATTCTGGGGCAGCTTAAATATACGATAGATGGAACCCTTTCTTCCTGGACAAAAGACAATGGACTTGCTGGAAATAAAGTAAGAGTTGCACTGGAGCTATCTAACAATGATATTTATGTTGGAACAACAAACGGTCTTTCCATAATTGATGGAATTTCTGGCGCAATTACAAATATCACAAAAAAAGACGGCGTTGATAATGACTATATAATGTGCATTTTTGAAGCTTCTGATGGTTCTGTCTGGGTTGGAACTGATGGCGGCGGAATTTTTATCTTACGTGATAAAAAAATAGTAAGGAAGATTACGACCGCAGATGGTCTTGCCGGCAATGTAATTTTTAAGATTAATAATTTTAATAAAGGCGAAATGTGGATTTGTACAGGGGCTGGTATTTCTATCTACAAAGATAATAAATTCACAACTATTGATTCAAAACTTGGACTTTCTACTGATAGCGTTTTCCAGACTATCTGTGACAAAAGTGGACATGTGTGGTGTACAAGTAACAGTGGAATTTTTTCTCTTAACATGAGTGATATTGAGAATATAATTAACGGTAAAGAAACTGTTATTAACCCAAGATATTATGGAATGTATGATGGAATTGTTTCTGGCGGTGTTACATCTACTTCTCGCTCATACAAAGATAATAAGGAAAAAATCTGGTTTACTTTGATTGATGGATTCTGTGTGTATGATTCGACTCTTGAAAAAAAGTCAAAAATTCCTCCTGTTATTCATGTTGAACAGGTTGATGTTGACAATCAGGTTTATAAGCGAAATTTAGAAACTATTGTTGTTCCTTCAAACGCTAAGCGTGTCAGAATTAAATACACAGGAATTTCTTTTGTTTCATCTAGTCTTGTTAAATTTAAGACCAGACTAGAAGGCTTTGATAAAGATTATTCCGACTGGTCTTTTGACAGGGAAGTTTCCTATACAAACCTTTTCCCAGGGACTTATAAATTCTCTGTTATGACAAGAAATGCCGATGAAGTAGAAGGAAAGTCTGAAAATATTGTTACTTTAGTTGTAAAGGCTGCATTCTATCAGACAATCTGGTTCTGGATTTTAATGGTAATTCTTTTTGGGATTGTTGTTCATTTTATCATAAAAAAACGAATTGCATATTTAAAGATAGAAAGTTCAAAACTGGAAATTCTGGTTAATAAGCGTACTAAAGAATTAAGTGATTTAAAGGAAAATCTTGAAATTCAGGTAAAGGAACGTACAAAGGAAGTTGTTGAGCAGAAAGAAAAAATGCAGAAGCTTTCTTTTGAAGTTACAAAGGCGCTTACAGGAACAATTGATGCCAAAGATACGTATACAAATGGTCATTCAAATCGTGTAGCAGAATATTCAAGAATGCTGGCATTGGCTTTGGGAAAATCAGAGGAAAGAGCAGAATCAATCTATTATGCGGCTTTGCTTCATGATATTGGTAAAATCGGTATTCCTGATACAATCATTAATAAGCCTGGAAAACTGACAGACGAGGAATTTGCCATAATCAAGCAGCATCCTGTGATTGGTTCTGAAATTTTAAAATCTATTGAATCTATGCCGGAAGTAAGTGTTGGCGCCCGCTGGCATCACGAACGTTATGACGGCAAGGGATATCCTGATGGTTTGAAGGGCGAAGCAATTCCTGAAATTGCCCGCATTATTTGTGTTGCTGACGCTTATGATGCAATGACTTCTAACCGTAGTTACCGAAAATATCTTGCGCAGGATGTTGTAAGGGAGCAGATTGTTCAGGGGCGCGGCACTCAGTTTGATGGGGTTGTGGCAGATAAGATGCTGGAAATCATAGACAACGATAAGGATTACAAGTACCACGAATAATTGTCTGTTCATGCAAAATTGAATCATTTGCAAAAATCTTCTATTATGTAAACACACTTTTTAGGCAAAGTCGTTCATGGAATGTGTGATATTTCTACAGGAGTGTAAGATAAAACCGCTAAAATAGCGCGGCTTTATCTTCCCTAGGGGCTGACCCAAAAGTAATGAGTGTAGCGCTCATTGAGCTCGTCGAAATGACTGCTACACTAAATGTGGTGGTTTCGATAAACTCAACCACCGTAATGCAAACTTATTGGACAGCCCATTATTTAACTATGGGAGGTAAATAATGAAACTTTCTTTTGTGATTCCAGTTTATAACGCAGCTGAATATATTGGTCGCTGTCTTGATTCTTTATTGGCGCAGGATATAGACGATTTTGAAATTATCTGCATCAATGATGGCTCAAAAGATAATTCAATGGATATTCTTAGGGAATATGAAAAGAAATATGCCGGCAAATTCAATATCATTTCTCAGGAAAATCAGGGAATTGGTCCTGCCAGAAATAACGCATTTAAAACTGTAACTGGCGAATATACCTGGTTTATTGATAACGATGACTGTATTCAACCAAACTGTCTTAAATCTGTGTTTGAAGTAATAGAGAAATTTGATGCTGATATTACAAATGTTGTACATCTTAAAGGATATTTTACGGAAAATCCTTTTAAAAAGAATTTTGATGGAACATTGACTGTAAAGAAAATGAACCAGGATTGTGCAATGTATTTTTATGAAGATGCTCCCTGGTCTAAAATATATAAGACAGAATTTTTAAGAAAAAACGATTTATTCTTTCCGAATATTTTTGGGGAAGACACAAGTATAACTTTCAATTTGTATTCAAAAACAAATAGAATAATTAAAATTGAACAACCCCTTTATGCCTGGTTTGAACGCAAGGAAAGCTTTTGCCATGCTGTTATTTCAGAAAAACATTTTGAAACATTTCCTGTGCTTCTTGATACATTGCGCAAACAATCAGAACTTTGTGCGCCAAGATTAAAAGTTTTTTATGATTATCTTATCTTAATGAAAGCAGATGTTTATCTTCCTATGTTTAGAAATGCGGAAGTAACAGGCGAGTTATCAATTCTGCGGGATGAATGTATCCGCAAATCTGAAGAAGTTCTTGCAAGCCTTGAACAGAATGTGTTCTACGAAATACATCTGAAAGAATTAGAAACAATTAAGGCTAAAGAAAATAAAGTCCGCACATATTACGAAAGTTCAACTTCATGGAAAATTACAAAACCAGTTCGTAATTTTGTGCAGACAGGAAAGAAAATCGCAAAAAAATTACTTGGCAAGTAATTCTTCCGTGAATTTCCAGAAAAGTTCTTCAACTTTAGAATGACTAAAGTCAGAAAGACGTTCCTGCTGATTTTTCAGAATATTAGTTTTAAGTTCTTCCGAAGTAAGAATCCTGTTCATGACGGCTGCCGTTAAGTCAGGATTTTTTTCGTTTAACAGAAATCCGCTTCCATTTAACGTGCCTGGAATTGCAGAACTTGCGTAGGCAACAATAGGAATATTAAAGAACATAGCTTCTACCAGAGGAACGCAGAAACCTTCGTGCTCGCTCATGCACAGGAACAGGTCAGATAGTTTGTAGTAAGCGAGAATTTCATCAAAACGGGTGTGGCCAGTAAAGATTACATTTTTTGCGCCAATTTTTTGAGTAAATATTTTTAACTGTTCATTGTATTTTTCAAAATCATTTGGATTTCCTACAAGGAAAAGCCGTGATTTTGGATTGTAATTTTTTTGATAAGAAGCAAATGCCGCAATTACGTCCTGCTGCTTTTTGTTTGGAACAATCCGGCCCAAAAAAATGATGTTTGTGTAATCGTCATCATATTTTTCCAGCAATACAGAATCAGCTTGCTTTTTGTAATCATCAAAAGGAATAAGAATTGGCAGAATGTTGATTTTGCATTTATAGCCCATATCAATAAGATTCTGTTTGTTGAACTCAGATACAGCAAGTACCATGTCAAAAGTATCATTCAATGCCTGAACCTGCTGAAGACCGCGCTGGCAGTATCCTGCGCTTTTCTGATTGTATTCCTCAAAAAAGTCTGGTGTAGTAATGTTGTGGTAAACCATAATTTTTTTGCAGTCAACAGTTTTAATCCATTCGTTGATTTTAGACGCTCCGCCAACATGAAGGATGATAACATCTGTTTTTTGCGGTTCATATTGACTGAAGGGGGATGCAAGCTCTGGCGAAATACGCTTGTCTATGTATTCAGCGTAAATTTTTGCGTCAAAACCTTTTGCCTTGATTACAGCATCAAGGGCAAGAATGTCGTTTCCGATTGCGTCGCCATAAGAAAGGGACGAATAAAGTTGAATAATGCGCATATTTTTTCCTATTCAGATTTTTTCAAAAGTTCTACTTCAGTTTCCAGCTGCTCAACAGTATTTTTTAGAGTTTCAATTTTTTTAAGAAGCTCAAGGTTTATGTCATTCTGCATTTTTATAATCTGCAAAAGTGAATTGCGGGTAAACTTCATTCCAACTTTGTTGATGAATTTCTTTATACCAGAACCGTTGCTAATTTTGTCAAAAATGATTTTGTATCCATTCTGCTGGGTTTCTGTAAGTTTTATAGCGTTAAAGTCAGGCAGATTTGGTTTCTCTGAAAATTCAGCCTTTGCTTCCTGAACGATTTTTTCAAATTCAATAGTTTTCATAACATTTCTATTATAGTATAATTTTTTATAAAAATATATGGAGAAATCAATGGATTTACGTACTCTAATATCCGAATTTAGTGCATTGAGTATGATTTTTAAATTTAATACATTCCTTATTGTATTCGATAAAGTATTGGGATGAATAGAGAGCATAATATGAAAACAGTTACAGTTGTGATTCCTTCTTACAATCGGGCTAAGATTTTGCCTAAAACAATTCCAACTTATCTTCAGCCAGATGTAAATGAGTTAATTATTATAGATGATTGTTCATCTGATAATACAGAACAAGTTGTAAAAAAATTACAAAAAAAATATCCAATTATCAAATATTTTAGAAATGAAGTTAATTCAAAACAAACATTTAGTAAAAATGTTGGTATTAAAAATGCAACTTGTGACTACATTTATTTTGGAGATGATGATTCTATAATCAAGCCTGGTACGATTAAAAGGTTAATAGAAGTAAAAGAAAAATATAATTTTGATTTGGTTGGTGCCAGATATCTTACCTGTGAAGATTATTGCAGCGACAAAATTAGTAAAATTGCTGCTTATGAAGTGTGGAAAAGGAAATTATGGACAGTTGATGGTTCTCGTATTGCGAATCTTGAACCTTTTCGCTCTTTTTTTTGTGGATATTGTAAGTCAGATTATATTGAAGTTCCATATGTTCATGCCTGTTTTTTGACAGATAGAAGTATTGCCAGCAATATTTTATTTAATACCTTTTATACAGGCTGCGCTTTGAGAGAAGAAACAGATTTTATTATTCGCTGCCTGCTTAATGATAAGAAAATAGCTTATGTGCCAGATGCATGTCAGATAAATCTTGCACCAAAATATGTAAAGTTCACAGGGGCTAGAACAGGAGGACAAGAAGCCTGGTTAAAGTCAGCTTTGGAATGTAATGAGATTTTTTTTAAGAAATATTGGAATTTATTAAGGGAAAAATTTAATCTGACTTATTCATTGGAACAAATACTAGAACAGACTTCAAAAGATATTAAGGATTGTTCTGCTTCAACAAATAAATTCAGTTTGTATGAATACTTATATTTCAATTTGTATGTAGCTTATAAATATCGTCCGATAGGATTAGAGTGGAAGTATTAAACAAAACTTAATTATACAGGTGTTTTTTTATGAAAATTGTATTCTATTCAAATCAATTGTGTGAACGTGGTACAGAAACAGCTTTAATAGATTATGCATTTGCAAACAAGGATGTTTTGAGAAATGAATCTATTTTAGCTTTTCCAAAGGATCGGATTTTTGACAATAACAGATATGAAATGCTAAAAAAAGATTTTGAAATAATTCTTTTTGATGATATTAAAAAATTTAATCAGATATTGATAGAACGGTCTGTGGATTTGCTTTATTTGATTGTAGATGGAAAGTCAAAGGACATTGCAGATGAGATTGTTGGTGTAAAAACTTTTGTCCATGCTGTATTTGATACAACTAGAAAACATGGCACATATTATTGTGCTATCCACAACTACTTGAATAAGTATTTTTTTACAGGATATCCGGTTCTTCCTCATATTGTTAAGAAGCTTTCTGATTGCAAAGATGATATGCGCAGTGAATTAAATATTCCAAAAGATGCGATTGTTTATGGCTCGTATGCAGGAAAAGACAGGTTTAACTTCAGGTTTGTACATGATGCTATTAAAGAAATTGCAGAAAAAAGAAAAGATATTTATTTCATCTTTATGAATATAAACAATTTCTTAATGGATAATTATGGTTGTGAGCTTGAAAATGTGATTTTTCTTGAAGGTTCAACAGATCCTGAAGTAAAGGCAAAGTTCATTAATACTTGTGATGCCATGATTCATGCAAGGGATGATGGTGAAACTTTTGGCTTATCCATTGCAGAATTTTCATCTATGAATAAACCAATTATTACTTATAAGCCTGGCCCAAGAAAAATGTGGAGATATTTTAAAGATAATCAATTAAAAAAGAAATTATCATATTCTAAAGCCCATCTGATGATTCTTGGAAAACACGCAATTACTTATAGAAATTCAAAGAAACTTAAAAAAATCTTGCTGAATTTTTCAAAAGAAAAATATGCAGGTAAAAATATGGATTTTTATACTAAGCGATACTCTCCAGAAAAAGTGATGAAAATTTTCGAAAAAATAATAAAATCAAAATGAAAATAAAAAGCTGGTTGTACTGTCTATATTTTTAGACAATATAATAAATTTTCTAACTTTTTTATGTGATTTTTTTGCTAAACATTTTTCTTTGTTGTCCGAAAAACGAATTAGAGAGGTTTTTTTATGAAAAAATCATTTTTGTTTTTTGGATTTGTTTTTACCGCTTTGATTATGACTTCCTTTGCTTTTGGTCAGGAAAGCATAAATATTGACACTGATTACATTAATAGCAGTAAGGCTGCATCATACAAAGAATGGACCGGCGGTTATGCACCTCATGAAATCAATACGGCTGAACAAATTAAGGATATTGGTCGCCGTCTTGGACGTGGTATTAAATATCAGGAATCTGTTCAGAATGATCCAAATCCTTATAACAAGGGAAATCCGGCTTACAAATACAGTTCTGCCCGCATTTACGGGAAAGATAAACGTGGTGCAGATGTTATTCTGATTGGCAGCACTGCTACTGTAGATACAATCAAATGTCTTAAGATGATTCTTAGAGGTTATCTTGAAGCGGCTTTTGGTTATTCAGATATGGATGCCAGAGCAGTTGCAGAAAACATCTGTTACTGGAATTCAAACAATTACAATAACACAGAAATGTTTAGTACGAAATTTGAAAATGCCTTGATGACAGTTTTTGACGGATATTACAAGAATATAGGGCTTTCCGAATCGTATACAGACTGGAAGGAATCTATTTTGATTATTCCTCATGCTTTTGTAGAAACTGCCGCTGCGATAGAAGAAACGGAAACAGAATCTGTTGTTGAAACAGAATCTGTTGTTGAAACAAAAATTGATGAGTCAGAAATTGCTTCTGCAGAAGATGAACCGGAAGCAGATGTTGAAACTGATGCCGAGTCCGATTCTTATGAATATGAAGAAGAATCTGAAAGTTTTGCTTATTCAAACGATTATAACAGTTACAATCGGGATGATTCAAATACAGATACTGGTAATTCTGCAAAAAACAAATATACCAGCAGTATTCAAAAATCAGATCCATTCTTTGATTTTAAGCTTATTGCTATAATAGCAGGCGCCTGTGTCTTGCTTATAGGTGTAATAATATTGGTAATCGTAAAATCTAAAGAATAGTTCTTGTAATGTATAATATTTTATACATTTTGGTAATTTCATTCATCTTTTTTGAGTTTTTTTTTATGGATGACAAAGAAATATTGCAGGAATTCATCAATACACGAGACAAATATGTTGAACTTGAAAAAATATGCTTTGAAATACCTTAAAAAAGTCATAAAAGAAACAAACGTCTTTGTGATGGTTGTTCACTTCGTTCAATCTGTTATGGTTCAACACTTGATAAATCTGATTAAAAATCTTCAAAAAACGTTTAATCAGATTGAAACTTGGGATTTGCGTGTATACTTAAACGAATATCAGAAGAGAAGTTTCTATTTGAAATTATGTAAAACTTAATTTCTCTATGTCAAAGCAATATTCTCTATGTCATTTTATGTTATTATGACATAGAGAATATTTCTTTGGGGTAGAGATTATTACAGAGGATATTTATATTCATACAATCAAAATGGTTTTGGTGGAAAATATAAATCCAGCGATAACATTATTGCCGAAACAGATGGAAATGGAATTCAGAAAGTAAGATTTGCACCAGTATCAGCCTTTGAAACGGAAGAAGCTATGAGACTTATGACAGAACATTTTCTGGAGGAATGGAATAGCGGCAAAACAGATAAATTACTGTTAATCCCTATGTTCATTTTGGATTTTCTATGTATTCACCCATTTGAAGATGGAAACGGACGAATGAGCAGACTTCTTACTCTTCTTTTACTTTATCGGGCTGGATTTATTGTTGGAAAATACATAAGTATTGAGATGCTTAGTGAAGAGTCAAAAGAAACTTGTTATGAAGCCCTGCAGGATTGTTCTGCAGAATGGCATGAGAGCAATAATCTATACGAACCTTTCGTTAAGTATTATCTAGGTATTCTGATTAAGGCGTCAAATGAATTTGAAAGTCGTGTTGAATACTTATCTGACAATAAGATTTCAAAGCCTGAAAGAGTAAAACGCTTGATACAAAATACTGTAGGCAAGATAAACAAAAAAGAAATTCTGGAAAAATGTCCTGATATCAGTAAAAAGACGGTAGAAAGAACTTTAGCCGATTTAGTTAAAGAAGGACTTATTGAAAAGGTTGGTGCTAGTTCGGCAACGGCTTATGTCTGGATTCAGAAGTAAAAGGAATTGTTTAAGGCTTCAACTCAAGAGAAACAAGACAAAGACAATAAAGATATTAAAACAAATATTCTCTTGGACATTTGCTGTTCTGGGAGATTCAATTTGTCTAGCTGACTTAATCAAAAAAATATGCTATTATTCTTATTGAATTGAAAAAGAGAAGAGTTGGATAATGAGCAATTTTTACTGCATTTGGGTTAGAACCGGTTTTGAAAAACAATTTATAGAAAAAGTACAAGCTGTCTTTGATTCTTTTCCAGAGGAGGAGAATGGCAAACTACATTGTGTTGGAAAGCAGATGAGGTTAAAAAGCGGCAAGGAGTATATTGATCCGTTGTTTCCAGGTTATGTTTTCTGGGAAACGGATAATATTTCAAGAATTCAGGATATAAAAGATGAAGAAGGTTTTATTGATTTTCTTCCCCATGATAATGGAATGAAACCGCTTTCTGCAAAAGATACCGACCTTGTAACTTCATTTTTAAAATATGGAAGCGTTATTCCTGTTGTAAATGTTCAGTTTGATGTAAACGACAGGATTGTAATTGTAGACGGATTGTTCAAAGGAATGGAAGGCTTTATTTCGGATGTGAACAGGTCTAATAAGCGCATAAATTTTGCAGTTACGCTTATGGACGGAAAACGGATTTTAAGCCTGTCGTATCAGGAAATTCAGAAAAAGTAAAATTCCGATTGTTCACGAATTGAATTTATTGACACCCATAAATAATAAATTGTATTATAGTAAAATTAAAGGCAGCCATTGAATGACACGGAGTTTGGTTGAAGCACGTAAGTCAAGTGGTGAATAAATCTATTGTGGGTGACGGCGGAAATAACGACTGGTTGCCAATGGAGAAGGTGTCTTTAAAATTTTTCCCTACATAAAAATAATAACTAATATAGGATATAATAATGAAATACGCACTAATTGGATGTGGTCGAATTGCGACCAATCATGTTAAGGCTGTTTTGAACAATGGTCTTGAATTTGTTGCTGCCTGTGATATTGAACTTGATAATATCCAGACTCTTTTAGCTAAGCATAATTTGCAGGATGATAAATCTATTGCTCGCTACGCTGATTATAAACAGATGATTACCGAACATCCGGAACTTGAACTGGTTGCAATTGCAACATCAAGTGGACTTCATGCAGAGATTGCACTTTACTGTATTGACCATGGAATTAACGTTATTATTGAGAAACCAATGGCAATGAACATGGCTGATGCAGAAGAAATTATTAAGCGAAGCACAGAAAAAGGTGTAAAAGTTAGTGCCTGTCACCAGAACCGTTTTAATATTGCTGTTCAGAAAATGCGTAAGGCTCTTGATGATGGGCGTTTTGGAAAACTTTCTCACGGTTCAATTCATGTTCGCTGGAATCGTAATAAAGATTACTACACTCAGGCACCATGGCGTGGTACTTGGGCAGAAGATGGCGGATGTCTTATGAATCAGTGTATTCATGGAATTGACCTTTTAAGATGGATGATGGGTAATGAGGTCGATACTGTTTACGGAGTTACACGTCAGCAGCAGCATCATTATCTTGAAGCAGAAGATGTTGGTATGGCAGTTGTAACTTTTAAAAACGGAGCTGTAGCAACAATTGAAGGTACAACAAACGTTTATCCTAAAAATCTTGAAGAAACACTTTTCCTGTTTGGTGAAAATGGAACTGTAAAACTTGGCGGAAAATCTACAAACAATATTGATGTATGGGATTTTGCAGATGAAACAGAAGCTGACCAGGCAAATAAAGGTCTTGAAGAAGCAACAAGTAATGTTTACGGTAACGGCCACACGAGTCTTTATGCAGATATGATTGATGCAATAAAAAATAACCGAAAACCTTATGTAGATGCAGTTGCTGGACGAAACGCATTGGAAATGATTCTTTCTATTTATAAGAGTATGAAAACTGGAGTTCCAGTAAAACTTCCGCTTACAGATTTTGCAAGCACAGATATGAAAGGAACTTTTTAAGTAATGGTTAAATTAAGAATAAAGAACTTTGGTCCAATAAAAGAAATCTACAAAGATGAGTATTTAATCATTAATAAGGTATCTGTTTTTATTGGAGAACAAGGTTCTGGTAAAAGTACAATAGCAAAATTATTTTCTACTCTTTCATGGTTGGAAAAGGATTTTTTTAGAACACCACAGAATGCAAGTAATTTTGGAAGAAAAGAATTTATTCAATATTGTGCAAACCAAAAACTCAGTGATTATTTTATTGACTCAACGAGAATAGATTATATTGGGGGAGCTTATGAATTCCATTATTCAAAAGATAAATTTACCTCCAGTCCTATTAGTGGAAGATATAATAAACCTAAGATTATGTATATTCCGTCAGAAAGAAATCTATTAACTGTTGTTGACAAAGCTGAGAATGTAAAAAAACTTCCTTTGATGTTAAGATTGTTGCAAACCGAATACAAGAATGCTCTTTCTGCTTCAGAAACAGGTATTTTTAAGTTACCTGTAGGAGATTTCAAGTTACAGTTTAATAAAGAAACTCAAATTACAACAATAAAAAATGAAGAGAGTTCTGTGCGTATTCAAGAATCATCCAGTGGGTTACAATCTCTTGTTCCAATTTCTATAGTTTCAAATTACTTACTACAGGATGTTAATAAGACTCTTGTTGAGATAATACAAGAGTTAAGTAGTTTTGATATAGAAAAAATAAAAGAGCTTATAGAAAAAAAATGGGACGATGTTATTATTTCTGATCATTTGATTAATGTTTTTGAACACGATTTTACATACGGTACTATAAATCATGTAAATGAAACTGATTACAATATGATAAAAGAAGTAATATTTGATTATGTGAATACCTGTTTTGTTAATATTGTTGAAGAACCGGAACAGAATCTTTTCCCAGTTTCTCAGGTTAATGTCTTAGAAGAATTGATTTCAATCAATAACTCTATTAAAGAAAATAAACTGCTTATTACAACTCATAGTCCTTATATACTGAGTGCATTAAATAACTATATTTATGCATGTGCTGTGAATAAAAGAACAGGTAAAGAAATATCAGAAATATCTAAAAATTTGTTTGTAGATATAAATGATACAAGTGCCTATAGAATTCAAAATGGAATAGTTCATAATATTATAAATAAAGATTATGAGTTGATAGATACTACAGAAATAGATGATTGTTCTTCTGTTATAAATTCTTTATATGATAAATTAGTTGAGGTAGATAATGAATAAAGATAATGACTTGCCTCTTCTTGAATTTAAGAATTTTGTAAATGGTCCATCTAATAAAAATTTATTCGTTTTAAAAGAGAATGGTAAAGAATATAGGGCAATAAATGACAATAATAAATCTTGTCTTGAATTACAAATTGATAAAGGTATTATTGATGATGAAGAAATAAACAAATGTGATAAAGGATTAATTGTCTTAGATGATGATAAATGCATTTTAGTTGAATTAAAAGGGTGCGATGTTTCAAAAGCATGCATACAGTTAAATTCAACATTAGATATTTTTAAGAAGAAATTGCTTAAAGTTAATAATTATGATTATTATTGTAGGGCTGTTGTTACAAGTATGCCTTCTCCAAATAATTATCCAACTTCGTATAAAATTTTATTAAAGAACTTGAATAATTGTAAAAATAAATTGATTTGTAAATCAAAAAAATTGGAAGAAAAAATATGAATATTTTTGTTTAGTTGTTACCAAAAATGTTCCTGCTCATGCTTTAATGGCTGGAATCCCGGCAAAAGGGATTGGCTGAGCATGTGAGTGTGAAAATGTGCTTGGTGAAACATTAAAATGTTTATGTGGAAGAAATATAAAGCAAACTCATCAGACGAGTTTGCAGAAATCAAGGAATAGAATATGGAATTCAGAGACTTAAAAAAACAATATCAGGTATTAAAAGCTCAGATTGATGAAAAGGTTCAGAGTGTATGTGCCAGCGCACATTACATCTCTGGTCCGGAAGTTGCAGAACTTGAAAAAGAACTTGCAGAATATGTTGGAGTAAAACACTGTATTACCTGTGCAAATGGTACAGATGCATTAACTCTTGCATTAAAAGCTTGGGGAATTGGTAAAGGTGATGCAGTATTTGTTCCAGACTTTACATTTTTCTCAAGTGGTGAGTGTCCGGCTGCAGAAGGAGCTACCTGTGTTTTTGTTGATGTAGATGAGCGAACTTATAATATTAATCCTGTAAAACTTGAAGAAGCAATTCTTAAAGTTAAGAAAGAGGGTAAGTATAATCCAAAAGTTGTTGTTTCTGTAGATTTATTTGGTCTTCCTGCAGATTACAATGCAATAAAACCTATTTGCGAAAAATACGGATTATTTCTTCTCGAAGATGGAGCACAGGGCTTTGGTGGAGAAATCAACGGTAAAAGAGCCTGTTCTTTTGGGGATATTTCTACAACAAGTTTCTTTCCTGCAAAACCTCTTGGTTGTTATGGTGATGGTGGAGCTATTTTTACAGATAATGATGAATGGGCAGCTCTTATAAGAAGTTATGCTGTTCACGGAAAGTCTGGAGAAGATAAATATAATAACATAAGACTCGGTTTAAATAGCCGTCTTGATACAATTCAGGCTGCAATCTTGAAGGTTAAATTCAAGGCATTTAAAGACTACGAAATCAAAGATATAAACAGAGCCGCTTCCTGGTACAACGAAGAATTTAAGCAGGCTGGTCTTGCAGGAAAAATAGTTCTTCCAGAAATTAAAAATGGTTATCTAAGCAGCTGGGCTCAGTACACAATTCAGCTTCCTTTAGATGTTAATCGTTCAGAGCTTCAGGCAAAACTTAAAGAAGCTGGAATTCCTTCTATGGTTTATTATATTAAGCCAATGCATTTGCAGGGAGCTTATACTGGTACAGATTCTGCAATTGCAGATTGTCCTGTAACAGAAAGACTTGCTAAAACTGTATTGAGTCTTCCTTTGCATCCGTATATGGAAGCTAAGGATGTTTCATTTGTAGTACAAAAAATCAAAGAGGCTTTGGCATAATGGCATATTTTAAACATGAATCAAGCTACGTTGATGAAGGTGCTGAAATTGGTGAGGGAACCAAAATCTGGCATTTTTGTCATATTATGAGCGGAGCTAAAATCGGCTCAAATTGTTCTATTGGACAAAACGTTAATGTTGGTGGAAAAGCTGTTATTGGAAATGGTGTAAAAATCCAGAATAACGTTTCTATATATGATAGAGTAGAAATTGAAGATGATGTTTTTTGTGGACCGAGTATGGTCTTTACAAATGTGATTAATCCACGTGCTTTTGTAGAACGTAAAACTGAATATAAAAAGACAGTTCTAAAAAAAGGTTGTAGTATTGGAGCAAATGCAACTGTAGTTTGCGGAGTAACAATAGGAGAGTATGCTCTAGTAGGAGCTGGTTCTGTTGTTACAAAAGATGTTCCGCCTTATTCTCTTGTTTATGGAAATCCTGCTAGAGTACATGGTAAAGTAGATAAAGAAGGGAATATTCTAAAATAGAAACAATAGGAGTCAAATAGATTATGGAATTCAATAATATTTATTCAGAACTTATCGCAGGTAAATCAAAACTTGCACTTGTTGGACTTGGCTATGTAGGTATGCCAATTGCAGTAGAATTTGCAAAACACATTTCTGTTATCGGATTCGATATCAATGAAAAACGTGTAAACGAATACAAAAATGGTATTGATGCTACAAACGAAGTAGGCGATGCCATTAAAAACACTACCGTAGAATTTACAGCAGATCCTAAAAAACTAAGCGAAGCCCGCTTTATTGTAGTTGCAGTTCCAACCCCAGTAAATGATGATACAACTCCAGACTTACGTCCTGTAGAAGGAGCCAGTCGTACTGTTGGTCAGAATATCAAGCCTGGTACAATCGTTTGTTTTGAATCAACTGTATACCCGGGCGTAACAGAAGATATTTGTGTTCCTATCATCGAAAAAGAATCTGGATTGAAATGTGGAGTAGACTGGAAAATTGCATATTCTCCGGAACGCATTAATCCAGGTGACAGAGTTCACACTCTTACAAGCATTAAAAAAATTGTTTCTGGTATGGATGAGGAAACTTGTGCAGAAGTTAAAAAGGTTTATGATATTGTAATAAAGGCAGGAACTTTCCCGGTAAGTACAATCAAAACTGCCGAAGCTGTAAAAGTTGTAGAAAACAGTCAGCGAGATATAAACATTGCCTTTGTAAATGAAGTTGCAATGATTTGTGATAAGATGGGCATTGATACCGATGAAGTAATTGCCGGTATGAACACAAAGTGGAATGCGCTTGGTTTCAAGCCTGGTCTTGTTGGTGGTCACTGTATTGGTGTAGACCCATATTATCTCACAAATGCTGCAGAAAAACTTGGCTACCACAGTCAGATTATATTAAATGGTCGTAAAGTAAACGACAGCATGGGTGCCTTTGTTGCCGATGCCGCAATTAAACAGATGATCGAAGCTGGCATGGCTCCTAAGAAAGCAACAGTAGTTATTCTTGGAATTACATTTAAAGAGAATTGTCCAGATACTCGCAATAGTAAAGTTGTGGATATTATTGATCGTCTTAAAGAATATGAGATTAATCCAATCGTTACAGACTCCTGGGCTGATGCTGCTGTTGCAAAGCATGAATATGGGGTAGACCTTGTAGACTTTGATAAGCTTCCAAAAGCAGATTGTGTAATCGTTGCTGTAGGACACAATGAATTCCGTTCTATGAGTACAATGCAGCTTAGAGGCCTTTTCCGTTCTGAATTACCAGATGCCGAAAAAGTTTTGATTGATGTAAAGAGCCTTTACCGTCGTGATGAACTTGAAGCTTCTGGAATGAAGTGGTGGAGATTGTAATAAACAATTAAATAGTGGAAAATAAAATTTGAATATATTTGTATCATGTAATATAATATAGGTGTTTAAAAAACACAATATATTACATTTTACTGAATAAAACATATTTTTGTAGGGGAATTATGTGTAGAAGCGTTTATGCTGATCAGTTTTTGGGAGTTATGGGGTTTTCTTTCTGTGAGCGAAAGATTTGCTCTAAACAAATACCATTGTCAGATTTTTCTAAGATTGTGTCAAAAGTTGACAATGCTTTACGAAAGAATTGTAATGCTATTGTTAATATTTGTTCTTATAATATAAATGCTGTTGTGGATAGTTATCCAGCTTTCTTTTCAATCAAGAATAATGATATTAATTTTATTTGTTCAAATAAAGAGAAATATTTTGACTATTTTAATGCAGGTATACCCACTGATATCTTAAAAGTAATGCAGGAAACTATTCGGCAAAATGTCTAAAATAATAAAAGATTCTGTACATGGTTATATTGAAATTGAAGATGCATTTCTGCCTGTTATTGATAGTCCAGAATTTCAACGTTTAAGATTTATTGAACAAGATAGTTTCAGAGTTCTTTATCCAGGGGCAAGACATGATAGGTTTATTCATTCTTTAGGAGTATATTGTCTTGCAAAAAGATTTGCTGAATCCTTTGAACAGAATATAAAAGAGGATTTAAATAATTTTGATATCGATAATTATAAGACTATATTGGAACAATGTAAAATAACTTTTCGTTATGCAGCTTTAATGCACGATATAGGACATGCTCCATTTTCTCATACAACAGAAGATTTTTTTAAACTAAGTGTAGAACAAGATGGAACAATAAAAATTGATTCAGATTTAATTAATGCTGTGAAAGATTATAATAGCTCTACGATATTTGAATCAGATTTTTCAGAATGTACTCCAGCTTCGCATGAAAAAATAAGTGCTTTGTTTGCAATAAGGTATAAAAAAATCCTATTACAAGAAGTGCAAAAACAAATTGATTTTGAGCTTGCTGCAAGAATGATAACAGGGGTTACTTATTCTTATAACGGATTATCTGATACAGAAAAAAGTGAATATGGAATAAAAAATTGTTTTATTCGTTTATTGAATTCTGATACAGCTGATGTTGATAAACTTGACTATCAAAGACGTGATACTATGATGTCAGGTTATAATAATGTCTCTGTTGATATAGATAGAATTGCTATGTCAGTTACAGCGGCTCAGACATCTAATGGTTTGTATCCGGCTTTCAGAAAATCTGCATTAAGTGTTATAGAAAATGTTTTTAGGTCAAAGTCAGAACAAGGAAATTGGATTATAAGTCATCCTGTTGTGAAATATGATAGTGCTTTGTTACAAGCGTGTATTCGTGAATTATTAAAAACAACAAAAGAAGATACCGTTACTGATTGTGATAAAGACGAAAGGTTAAAAACATTTTTTAATAGTGATATTTTTACTAAAAAAGGTTTGCATTTTGAAGATAAAAATATATGTCTTCTGAACGATAGTTATTTTATAAATCGTTTCTCTGAAGAAGCGGATTTTGAAAATATAAATATTTTTGCAGAGTTTTTTGACAGATCTTCTAGATATAAACCTGTTTGGAAGTCTTATTATGAATATAGAAATTTACTCAATATAGGTGATAATAAAGGAAAAGGTGAAAGTATTTTTCTTGAATTCAAACCATTAATAGATATTGTTAACACAAAAAATCTATTTAGGTTAGATAAAAAAGTTCTACAGGAAATCATAGATGACGAAAACAATCCTGAAAAAGTAAAAGGTGTTGCTACAAAAATTATAGAGTTTTCAAATAAACAAGAAATAGAGTGTTCTTTTGTTATTCTATCATCTGATACATCTTTTTCTCCAAAAATCAATGCTGACAACATTCATATAGTATTTAATAAAATGGGCAAAAGTCAAAATACAACGTATGCGGAATTAAAGCCAAAAACTCAATCTGAAAAACCTGATAATTATTTTTATTTTTATTCCAAAGAGAGGTTTACAGAGGATATGTTGAAATCATTTATAGAAACATTTGCTGTTAGTCCAAGAGCATAATTTTTCTTACTATTTTTTAGAAAAAATTAATAATATATTCTTTTCAACAGTTTTTTGTCGTGAAATAATGAATAAAACTAAACATCCCTTTATAAAAAATGTTCTCACATTAATGAGTGGCACAGCCTTTGCTCAATTATTGTCTATTTTGGCTTCGCCTCTTCTCTCGAGAATTTTTACTCCAGAAGATTTCGCTTTACAAGCTTCCTTTGTGTCTGTAACCTCTTTGTGTCTTGTTTTTTGTTCTGGTAAAATTGAACAAGCTATTCTTTTGCCTAAAGAAGATGAAGAAGCAAGACATATTTTACGATTTTCCATAATCCTTTGTTCTGTTGTATGTTTGATATTGCCAATAATAATCAATGGAGTTGCTCGTTTTAATAAGGCATTTAATCAAGTTGTTGTAAACAAACTTGTTTTTGTTTCTATAGTTTTTGTTTTCTGTTCTAGTTTATGTGAATCTTTTAGAGTATATTTTTTAAGACATAAAAAGTTTAGAGCAATTAGCTCCAGAACAATAGTTACTTCAATTGCTACCGTAGTATTAAATCTTTTTTGTGGTTATTTTATTTATAGTAATAAAGTTTTAATAACATCAACAACAATAGCTCAAATTATAGCCCTATTTTTATTTTTAGTTTTGTTTTATAGGTTTTTCGGAAATGAAAGAGTTGACTGGACTAAACGAAAAATAAAACCAATATTTTCAAAATATTGGCAGTTTCCAGCTTTAATGATGCCAGGACAATTATTAAACTCATTAACAGGAAATTTACCTATTCTGGTATTAACTGGTTATTATTCATCGTATGAAATGGGTTTATATGCATTTGTTCATAAGATAGTAACTATTCCTATGTCGGTTATTGGAAGCAGCGTTACTCAGGTTTTTTTGCAGCGTTTTTCAAAATGTGAGAAAAATGAGCAATTATCGTTTTTTATAAAAACTTCATTTATTTTATTTTTTATAATTTTAATCCCAGCTGTTATTTGTGTAATCTTTGCTCCATTCTTATTTGAGTTTATTTTTGGAGAAAAATGGATTCCTTGCGCAAATCTAGCGCGATTAATGAGTCCTTTCTTTATCTTTCAATTTGCTATAACTCCTGTATCAGGTGCTGTTTTTATTATAAATAAAAAACTTCATATTGATTTACTTTTACAATTAATTAGAGTTGCTCTTATAGGCTCATCTTTCGTTATTTCAAGGTTATTAAGTCTTTCTTTTGACTTTACTATTTTTTCATATTCTATTTCTTTAGTAGGTTTTTATCTTATAACCTTTATTTCCTCGATAATAATTATGAAACGAAACAAAAATGAAAATTAAAAAGATTAAAACGCTTATTTATAAATTTTGGAAACATCTATTCTTTGTATCTACTGATTATTTATACGAGTATACAGGAATTTCAAATTATCTGAATAAGGTTGCGGATGTAAGAATTGTTAGTTATGATAATGTAAATGATGCGAAATCCTTTCAAAGTGATAATTATATAGAGGCATTTAAAAAACATCTTACAAATGGGGTTCGTGGCTATTATGCATATATAAATGGAATTTGTTGTCATCGATCTTGGGTTTTTACAAATCAGATGGCAATAAATTCTTATAAAAGTTTACCATTAAAAGAAAATCAAGTTTATATTGGTTGGTGTGAAACTGCAGAAAATACGCGTGGTAAGGGGATTTATCCTCAAGTGCTTTCTACTATAGTTAGAGATTATGCAGACAAAGAGATTTTTATTGTTGCTAACTCGAAAAATATTGCATCTCAGAAGGGAATTGAAAAAGTGGGCTTTAAAATTAAAGGAATATGTAAAGTGATAGTTATATTTGGAATAAAGGCAATAAAACTATACAATAGTGAAAAGGGGGGGGGTAGTATATTAGAACTTCTTGACTTAGGAGAATTGAAATGCGCATAACTCTTCTAGGTCGAATAATAAACTGTGTTATAGAAAAATGCATCTATATAAAACATCTTTTCTTTGTTACTTTTTCTTTAAATAGTATGCACTTAAAAAATATACTAAAAGTTACTCCATATCAGGATATTAGAAAAAAAATATGGATAAAACTAGGAAATAAAATTGGAGAAAGAGCTTATATAAATAATAGTATTAATTTAATTGATACTCCTGATTTGGAGGTAAATGTTATTCTTGGAAATGGGGTTGCAACAGCTCCTGGGATAACATTTATAACATGCTCTGCTCCGAATGATAGTATTATTAGAACTTCTGAAAAAACTAAACGATATATAAAAACAGGAACTATTGAAATTGGGGATGATACATGGATTGGTGCAAATTGTGTTATTCAGCCAGGAGTAAAAATAGGAAAATGTTGTATTATTGGTTCGATGAGTAATGTTACAAAAGATATTCCTGATTATTCATTAGCATACGGTAACCCTGCAAAAATTGTAAGGAAAATTGAACTATGATTTGTCGTGCAAGACCTCAATATATAGAACGGAAATATAGTAAAAAAGAATTGTTAGATAATTCTATTTTTAAAAATTCGTTTTATAAAAATAGATATTATTTTACAAGAGGCTCTTACTCATTACAATTTATATTAGATTGCTATAAAAACTATTTAAATAAAAAACTAAGAGTTGGTGTACAATCGTTTACATGTGTATCAGTTTTAGAAGCTATATTAAATAGCGGCAATATAGCTTGCTTATATGATGTATCAATAGATGATTGCTCCATTGACTTTGAATCAATAAAACCAGAACATGAATTAGATGTTTTAATTATAACACATTATCAGGGAATCCCAAATAAGTCTTATGAGAAAATTGCTATTTTTTGTAAAGAAAATAATATCTTCCTTATCGAGGATTGTTCACATGGGGTTCAAAGTAAGATAAATGGAAAAAAAATAGGTTCTCTTTCAAATATATATATAGAATCATATGCATGGGATAAACCATACACAAGTCTAACTGGAGGTGCGTTTGTTATAAATAATACTAAGCCAGAGTTTAAGACTTTCTTGAATAACGAATTTTTGAAAATTAGTGTAGAAAAAAAGAGAAAAGCTCTATCAGATATTAAAACAATTTATTGGCTTTTATCTTATACAACACCCGAAAACTATTATGAAGATATTGATTATTCTATATTTTTTACAAAATCTTTTCTAAGATATTTTTATTGTTTTTTACTTGGAAAGAATTCTTTCTATAGAAAATTGTTTTTGTTTATTTATAAATGTATTAATAGAGTACACAAATCTAAGAAATTGACATTACAAAGATTAAACCCTGTAAAGATATCTTTTATTGAAAAACAAAGGAATATAGCAGAAGTTAATGACTTGAGTTTTGACAAACCTGCTTATTTAGATGACTTAAAAGGTTTGACCTTTTTTGAAAATGATAGTAGCCATATAAAATGGAATAGGTATTCTTTTATAGCTAATGATGAACAGACTTTAGCTTTTATTAAGTCTAAGGGAATTCAAGCAGGTCATTTTAATTGGCCTGTATGCCTGCATCAAATAGGGAAAAATAATTCAATTGATCTTTGCCTTATGACGAGTTTTAATAATTCTGAATATTTATCAAAGCATATAATAAATATGCCTTTGTGGTATAATAGTGAGAAGAATAATGACGAATAAAGAAAAATACATTGATTTTTATAATCAACATCCTGATATTTGCATTTATAGTTCTCCTTGGTGGTTAGATGCAACTGCAGGAGAAAAGAATTGGGATGTAATTCTGGTAGAGGATAAGAATTTAAATATTATTGCTAGTTTTCCTTATGCAAACAGTAGAGGACGATTTGGAGCAAAAGGAATTTCTTTACCTACGCTTACCCAAAAATTAGGACCTTATATTGTATATGACCCTAATAAAATTTCTGAAATGAAACGCATCGGTTATGAGCATGAAGTTTACACTAAGATTATTGAACAACTCCCAAAGTTTAATATTTTTTCAATTAATTTTGATCAGAAATATAAAAACTGGTTACCATTCTATTGGGCTGGCTTTAGACAGACAACAAGATATTCATATAGAATCTTAAATATTAAAGAACATGCTGTTGTGTTTAATGGATACGCAAAATCCAAAAAGCAAAAAATCCAAAAAGCTAAAAATCTGTGTTTAAAATATGATTTGGATTTTAATAAGTTCTATGATTATTTTGAAGAAACAATAAAGGAAAGAGGAGAAAAAGTTAGTTATTCACGTGAATTGTTTGTGAATTTATGTAAAGCAGTTTATGAACATGACCAGGGGCGTATTTTTTACTGTGAAGATGAAACTGGTAATATTCATGCAGTAAATCTTACCGTTTGGGATAATGAAGCAGCATATTATCTGGTGGCAATGAGAAAATCTGATTATAAGACTTCAGGAGGAACAGAATTTTTGGTAGATGAGACAATAAAATATGTTTCTCAGTTTGTAGATATTTTTGATTTTGAAGGTAGTATGATAAAAGGTGTAGAAGAATCTTTTCGTTATTATGGAGCCAATCAGACAGAATATTATTCAGTTTACAAAGAGAATAGCAAAATCAGACCATTATTTAGGGACATTAAAAATTTACTAAAAAAATAATATGAGAGCACAAGAATATATTATAAAATTATTAATAAGTGATGAAGTTATATGCCAATCTGTCTGGTATGGTTCTCTAAAAACTGTACCAGACAATTGTAGTATAGTAATAGTATCATCAGATTTTTTTGAAGATGGTGTTTATGGCACTCCAAGAACTTTGCCAAAAATACCATTCCCATTATTACCAAATACCGATATCCCGTTTTTATTTGGTGAACCACGTTTAGAAAAAACAACCGATGGTAAAATTATATTATATGCAGACCTTGTTGCCAGTGCTTATTTCCTCCTTAGTCGTTATGAAGAAATCATAAAACCAGAATGTCGTGATCAGCATGGTCGTTTTTTAGCAAAAGATTCAATCGTATTTCAGCAAGGCTATGGAATGCGTCCACTGGTAGATGAATGGGGGAGATATTTAAAAAGTTTACTCCGTGAATGTGGTGTTGATGTTCCTGAAGAAAAAAAAGGGTTTAAGAAAATTTATCTAACACATGATGTAGATACTCCTTTTTTCTTTTGGCGAAAAGATCAGGTTATAAAACAATGGGTCAAGAATATTATTCATTATGGAACAAAAGTTCCAAATCCATTGAGAATGTATTTAACTGCTAAAAATGACCCGTATTATACATTCCCTAAGATTATTAAATATGATAATAAATTGCGTGAAAAGGTAGGAAACGATTTTGTTGAATCAATTTATTTTTTAATCACTGCACCTACAAATCAAAATAAAACATATTGTAATATTAAACTTCCCAAGTACAAAAAAATGGTAAAGCAACTTACAGATAGCGAGGCAACATTAGGGCTTCATGTTAGTTACGAAGGCGGAACCAATACTTCTTTATTGAAAAAGGAGATAGCCCGATTACCGGACTGTATAAATAAAGCAAATTTGAAAAGCCGACATCATTTTTTACGTTGGCAAGAACCAAGAATGATTGATGCTATGGAAGAAGCTGGCATAAAAGAGGATTTTACTATTGGTTACCCAGATTCTGTTGGCTTTAGAGTGGGAACTTGTAGACCATATTATTTCATTAATCCCCAAACAAAAAGAGTAACGGATGTCTTAGTTCATCCAATGCAGATAATGGAATGTAGTCTTGATCGACAATACTACATGGGACTCCCATTTGAAAAATCGTTAGAACTTTGCATGTTTTTGATAGATGTAACTTATAACAATAATGGTGAATTAGTTTTACTATTTCATAATCCAATATGGTCATCTAATCATTATTATGGTCCGCTTTATGAACAATTATTAGATTATTGCATGAAAAAAACATAATATAAGAATTTTAAATTTTTAATGAATATGAACAAAACAGAAACTTATTTAGATATTTTTTTGGATAAATCATACATTCCTTTTGTATGTTTATATCTGAATTGGAATGTAATAAAAGGGATTCTCACAAATTGCTTCATCTTTTTTAATATTGATGAAACAATAAAAGAGATAATCAGTGGCAGACTCTATTTTATTGTTTTTATTTGTTTCTTATTGTATTTTATCAAGAATTATAAAAAATATTTAAAATCTGCAAAACTATGTATTACAATAATTATTTGTTATATGCTTTTTCAATATTCGGTGTCTGTTAATAATATTGATAATGAAACAATTAAAGATTTATTCCAAGTTCTTTCATTAAATTTTATTCTCATCGTTTTATTATTGTATGGAATTAAAGATATTAATGTATTTATAGAATATTTACGTCCTTATTGTTTTATAGCTGTGTTTTATGCATTGTCTGAATTATTGAAATATAGTGTTACAAAACAATATGATATGACTTTCTCTTATACTTTACTTATTCCAATGTTGATTTGTTTGATTTTTGCTATATATGAGTCAAAACATTTCTATTTGGTTATTTTTTTATTTCTTGAAATAATTAATCTTATTTGTGGAAGTAGAGGTAGTATTCTGTGCCATTTAATTTGTTTTTTGTTATGTATGTTTTTTTATAGTAATAAAACAAGATTTATAAAATGGATATTTAGTTTTACTTTAATACTGTTTATTGTTCTTTGTTTTTCACCATTAATTACTAATTATCTACAATCACATTTTAATAATTCAAGAACAGTAAATTTAATTATTTCTGGAGAGTTTGTTTCTCATTCTTCTGGGCGTGATGAAATATATGCAAAAGCATGGAATTATTTTTTAGATAATCCGATAAGATTTTCTGGGTTTTATTCTGATCGATTATTACTAAATCAAAACCATAATAAAGGTTTCCCTTACGGTTCTTACGCACATAATTTTATTCTAGAAATATTATTACAATTTGGTATTTTCGCTATTCCTTTTATAATATATTTTTTTTATAATACATGTCGAGTAATAAAAATATTAAAAAAAGATATGGATTGGGCTAATAAAGCTTTCTTCATTATTTCTTTTTCGTTTTTCCTAGGGCAGTTATCTGTTTCAAGTTCATATTTAATTTCACCCGCCTTTGGTTTATTTGTTGGTTTTCTTTTTAGGTATACTCGCCAGAGAAATGAAATAAATAAAATCCAAAGGGAACTGGTTTAATAAAAACAATTATGATAGTTTTATATATAACTTATGTGAATAGTGACGAAATATTCTCTGGTTCAGGAGTCCGACCTGCAAAAATGTTAAATGCATTCAAACAGGAAGGTCATGAAGTAATTGTATTACAAGGAGAACAGGTATCAAAAGAACGGTTATCTAATATAAAGAAAATAAGAAAACAAATAAAAAGAAAACGACCTGATTTATGTTATATAGAATCTCCGACATATCCAATAATGCGCCATGCAGACAGAAAACTCATAAAAGATATTTGTAAAGCTGGTATTCCGACAGGGTATTTTTATAGAGATTTTTATTGGCAATTTCCAAAAGAATTTCCACGTAGAACTTCAATTTCTGGAAAGATAAAAGATAAAGTTTTATTGTTCTTACAATCATTAACTAATAAAGTTTTAAAATATTGTAATATTATATATGTTCCGTCTGATGAATGTAAAACTTTGCTTAAATATCATGATATACGGGCTTTACCACCTGCAGGTGAAAACAAACTAGATTTACACATAAGAGATAATAATCAGACTGGTATTTATGTTGGTGGAATTTCAGGGCATTATGATGGTAAATTTTTGCTTGATGTATTCAATGAATTAAACGCATGTGATCCTGAGTATAAATTGATTCTTGTCTGTCGAGAAAATGAATGGAATGAGTTTAATCATTCTTGTAAAAATGCTAGTTGGTTGGAAGTGCATCATATCAGTGGTGCAGGACTTGTAGATTTATACAGGAGAGCTTCAATTGCTTTTAATGTTGGAAACCCTAAATATGAATATAGCCAATTTGCAATTTCTGTCAAAATTTTTGAATATTTGAGTTACGGATTACCACAGGTTGTGATAAATAATAAAGCAATTACTAATGTTGTAAATAATGAAAAAATTGGTATTGCTGTTGAACCGGATATTAAAAAATTTGCTATTGCTATTAAAAAGTTATCAGAGGATTCTTCTTTGTATAAAACTTATCAAAATAATATAAAAGAATCTTTACTATATCGAAATCTATGGATTCATAGAATTCAACAAGTAATAAGAGATTTAACGGAGAGTTAGAATGTTTATCCTTGAACTAACAAACGGGTTTCCATTCCCTGAATACCCAATGCTTGGTTGTTTTGAATTTGACCAGGCTAAAGCTTTAGCGTCTATTGGAAACAAGGTAGTAATGCTTTCTCTTGATTTACGTTCCATTTTACGAAAGCGAAAATATGGTTTACAAGTATTTGAACAGAATGGTGTCAAAGTTTACAACTATGCCTTTCCAGTAGGTAATGTTCCAAATTTTATTATTGCATTTTTAAGTGTGTTTTTTGCTAAAAAAATTTATAAAAAAATCTTAAGAAATGAAGGTAAACCAGATATACTTCATGCTCACTTTTGTTTCTTACAAGGGTATTTTGGTGCAAAGCTTAAAGAGAAATATAATATACCTCTTGTAATTACAGAACATTCCAGTGAATTAATACATGATTTTGATGAATCCAGAACAAAATACTTTATATATGGATATAGTAAAGCAAATCGGGTGATTGCTGTTGGTACTGCTTTACAAAGAAATATAAAAGAAAGATTTGGAATTGATTCAATAGTTGTTCCTAATATAGTTTCACTTGATGAGTTTTCATATAAAGAAAAAACAAATTCGGCTGATGGAATTTTCCCATATATAGCAGTGGGAAGTGCTATATATGGGAAGGGATTTGACATAGTTTTAAAAGCATTTGCAAAACTTAATGAACCTAAATCAAGACTAATAATAGTTGGAGATGGTGCAGAACGGGAAAATCTGGAACTGTTAGCTAAAAGATTAGGAATCCACAATCAAGTTGATTTTAAAGGGTTATTGCCTAGAAAAGAAATATCACCATTAATTCAGCAAAGCAAGGTTTTTATTCTTACAAGTCGTTATGAAACTTTTGGTATCGTTTACATTGAAGCTATGGCAACAGGAACTCCTGTAATTGCAACTAGATGTGGTGGGCCTGAAGATATTGTTACATCAGAAAATGGAATTTTAGTTAATGTTGATGATGTAGATGAAACCGCTAATGCTATGAGAAAAATGATGGTTAAATATACAAAATATGATAAAAAAATGATTTCCGAAAATGCTATAAAACTGTATTCGCAGGAAACAATTGGAAATCAAATACAAAGCATTTTAAATAAAATTAAGTTAATATAACTAATGTTTTGGGGGAAATAATGAGCTATCAAATCTGTAAACGTTGCGTAATGGATAATTCATCTGATCCGACAATTAAATTCAATGAAAACGGTTATTGCAATTATTGTACAACAGAATTAAATCGAAAAGACAATGTGTACTTTCCAAATGAAAAAGGAAAACAAAAGTGGGAGTCTATCTTAAAAAAAATCAAAGACGATGGTAAAGGTAAGCCTTATGACTGTCTTATGGGAATAAGTGGTGGGTTAGATTCTTCTTATCTTGCTTATCTTGGTTATAAATGGGGATTGCGTATTTTAGCTGTACATATTGATGATGGATATGATACCGAAATATCCAAATCAAATATCAAAAAACTTGCAGAAGCAACTCATATAGAATTAAAAATTGAAACTCCAGATGCAGAGCAATTTAATGATTTGACTGCTGCATACATACGTGCAAATGTACCAGATTTAGCAATACCTCAAGATAATGTTTTATTTGCCTGTCTTTATAAATATGCTCGAAAATATAAAATTAATTATTTTTTAAGCGGTGGAAATTTTGCTCTTGAGTGTGTATTGCAGCATGGTAACTCTTATACAGCATATGATGTTGTTAATATTAAAGATATTCATAAACGTTTTGGAACAAAACCTATAAATAAACTTCCATTGCTTTCTAATTATAGAAAATTCTGGGACATGAAAGTTTTGCATATTCAGTCTTTAAGGCCTCTTAATTATATTGATTATAATAGAGAACGAGCATTAAAAGAATTAAATGATTTTTGTGGTTTTGAATACTATGGAAGCAAACACTTAGAGAATACTCTTACAAAATTTATCCAGATGTGGTGGTTTTATAATCGTTATGGTGTAGACAAGAGACGTTCGCATCTTTCTAGTATGATTGTTTCTGGTCAAATGACACGTGACGAAGCTTTGAAAGAACTTCAAAATCCTCCTTATAATGAGGATGAAATGAAAGAAGAAATTGCAGGACTTTTGCCTAAACTTGGAATTTCGGAAAAAGAGTTTGAAGAGATTTTAAAGCAACCTCCTAAACAGCATACTGATTATAAAATTGACCTGATTACAAAATCAGTAAATAAATTACGCATTAAAGGGTAATTATGAAAATAATAATCAGTCATGATGTTGATCATTTGTTTTTCTCTGACCATATACTAAAAGACCTAATAATTGAAAAATTATGGGTTCGAAGTTTTGTTCACTTATTACAGAGAAAAATAAATGTATCAACATTCATACATCGTATAATTTATGGAAACAGAATGCATAGAATTCCAGAGGTAATGGAATTTGATAAGCTTCACGGAATTCCTTCTGTATTTTTCTTTGGCATGGATAATGTGCTTGGTATGTCATATTCCGAAAAGAAAGCTAAGCCTGTTATAAAGATGGTTATGGATAATGGTTTTGTAACAGGTGTACACGGATGTGATTATCAGAATCAAGTTAATATGCAAAAGGAATATGACAGTTTCAAATAGATTTCTGGTAATGATTCTTTTGGTCTTAGAAATCATTATGTTCGTTTTGATGAAAAAACTTTTGAAAAAATGAATGACTGTGGTTATAAATACGATTCGACAGATTTTAATAAAAAAAAATTGGAAGTTAAAAAACCATACAAGGTTGGTAATATGTGGGAATTTCCCCTTCATATTATGGATGGTTATATATGTTTTCCTGGAAAATTGAAGCAGGGACTAGAGAATACATTTAAAGCTATAAAGCTTGCAGAATCAAACGGATGTCCATATTGTACGATTTTATTTCATGATTATCAGTTTGATGAAAAAAAATATCCAGAATTAAAAATCTGGTATGAACAAACTATAAAGTTTTGTGAAGATAATGGATACAGTTTTATTTCCTATGACGATGCTATAAAGGAGCTTGAAGAAAATGAAAACAACTGAGTATGCGAACTCCTTGTTTGAACAGCCTTGGTGGCTTGATATTGTAGCACCAGGACATTGGAGTGAAGTTATCGTTAGGGATGATGAAGAAAATGTTATTGGACGAATGGCTTTCGTTTTTAACGGTCATAAACTTTATATACCACAGCTTACTCAAAATATAGGTATATGGATTTCACCTGAATTTGAAAATGATTATGGAAAGAAAAAAAAGATTATAAATGATATTTTTGCACAATTAAAGAAGTATAAAAAAGCAGATATAGCTTTAAGTCCAAAAAATGATTATGTACTTCCATTCAGATGGATGGGATTTACAATTACTCCTTCATTTACATATCGCTTGGAAAATATTGAAAATTTGGATGAATTGTATAATTCTTTTAATAAACTTGCTAAGAAGAATATTAAATCTGCAAAAAATAAGGTTATTATTTCTAATGAAGTAAAAGTTGATCATCTTTTGACAATGCTAGATAAAACTTTTGCAGTTCAAAAAAGAAAAAATCCAATGGATAAAGATCTGATAAAAAGGATTATAGATTATTGTGAATCTAAGGGACATGGATATTATTCAGAAGCTGTTGACAAAGATGGTAATATACATTCCTGCGCTTACTTTGTATATGATGAAACGACTTGTTACTATTTATTAGGTGCAACTGATTCTAAATTTAGAAGCAGTGGAGCACAAAGTCTTATTATTTGGGATGGTATACAGTTTGCTTCTACTCATTCTAAGGTGTTTGATTTTGAAGGTTCCATGGTTGAAGGAATAGAAAACTTTTTCAGACAATTTGGAGGGAAATGTGTTCCATATTATGTCGTTCGCAAAGGAAGTTTTCTGGATGATATAAAAGAAAGCTTAAAGCCTAGAATAAAAAAATTGATAGGATATAAGATATGAGTGAAATAAAGAAAATTTGCCATTTTACAAGTGCACATGAAGCTTTAGATGACAGAATATTTTTAAAAGAGTGTGTTTCTCTTAGAAAAGCCGGCTATGATGTTTATATTGTTGCAAAGGGTGATGATTCTATAAGAGATGGTGTAACGATTAAAGGATGTGGTTTTTCGAAAAATAAGTTACAGCGTCTATTCTTTTTCGCAAAACATGTTTATAAAATTGCAAAAAGCCTTGATTGTGATGTTTACCATTTTCACGATCCTGAGTTACTTCCTTATGGTATTAAATTAAAGAAACTTGGAAAGAAAGTAATCTTTGACAGTCACGAAGATGTTCCGGCTCAGATTCTTGATAAAGAATGGATTCCATCTCTTTTTAGAAAGATTGTTTCAAAATTGTATAAAAAATATGAGTCAAAAGCTGTTAGAATGTTAGATGCTGTTGTTGTCGCAACTCCACATATTGCAGAACAGTTTGAAGGTCGAACTGGAAAAATTGTTGTAATACATAATTATCCAAAATTAGATGATATCGTTTTCCATGAGAAAACTTTTGAACAAAGAGAGCGAATTGCATGCTATGCAGGTGGTATTAATGAACTGCGTGGAGAAAAAGTAATGCTTGATTCTATGAAGAATGTTGATGCCACTCTAATTTTAGCAGGAGATCATGATAAATTTACACTTGAAAATGGAATTGGAAAAGTATTATATACCGGAAAATTAAATAGAAAAGAAGTGAATGAATTGTATGGTAAAGCTCGGTTAGGTCTTGTTATTCTTTTGCCTGCTCATAATTATGTTGAAAGTTTGCCGATAAAAATGTTTGAATATATGGCTGCAGGACTACCTTTCGTTGCGTCGGATTTTCCATTATGGGAAAAAATAGTTGAAGAAAATAATTGTGGGATATGTGTAAATCCACGAGATACAAATGCCGTAAGTGAAGCTTGTAGATTTTTACTTGATAATCCTGAAAAAGGACAAGAAATGGGACGTAAAGGTCGTGAACTTGTAATGAAAAAATATAATTGGAATGTAGAAGAAGAGAAACTTCTGGAATTCTATAAAAACCTGGAGATATAAATGCACATTCTGACAGTAATCGGTGCTCGTCCACAATTCATTAAGGCGGCTGTTTTATCGCGTTACCTTCGTGACAATTCCTCACTTGGTATTAAAGAAACTCTTGTTCATACTGGTCAGCATTATGACCAGAACATGAGTGATGTGTTTTTTAAAGAAATGGATATTCCCCAGCCGGATGTAAACCTTCATTTGGGTAGTGGTACTCATGGAAAAATGACTGGTGCCATGCTTGCCGGTATTGAAGAACTTTTACTTGAGAAAAAGCCTGATGCCTTGCTTGTTTATGGTGATACAAATTCAACTCTTGCAGGTGCTCTTGCAGCAAGTAAACTTCTGATTCCTGTAATTCATGTTGAGGCTGGATTGCGTTCATTTATGATGGCTATGCCAGAAGAACAGAACAGGCGTTGTGCAGACCATCTTTCTACTTATCTATTTTGTCCGACACAAACTGCTGTTAAAAACCTTATAGCAGAAGGAATCGCAGATTGCGGGACTGGAACAAAACCTACTGCTGATAAAAAACGAGTATGCATGACTGGCGATATCATGTATGAAGCAAGTTTGTACTATCGCGCTCATAATAATGTAAAAATACAGGATGAAGATAAGAATTGTATTCTTCTTACAATTCACAGACAGGAAAATACAGATAATGTGGAACGCTTGACTTCAATAGTTAATGCAATTAATGAACTAAAAGATGAACATTTTGTTTTTCCTGTACATCCTAGAACAAGAAAAATACTTGCACAGAACAGTCTTGCTTTTGCAGAGCATGTAAAACTGATTGACCCGATTGGTTACTTTGAAATGATTGCCTATGAAGAAGCTTGTAAATGTGTCCTTACAGATAGTGGCGGAGTTCAGAAGGAAGCTTTCTTCTTTGAAAAACCTTGTATTACAATGCGAGATTCTACCGAATGGGTTGAACTTGTAGAGAATGGCTGGAATACACTTGTTGGGGCTGATTCAAAGAAAATCATTTCTGCTGTTAAAAATATTAATAAACCAACAAAAGTACCTGCCCTTTACGGAAAAGGGGAATGTGCAAAATTAATTGTAGAAGAATTGTTGAAGTGAAGACTTTAGTATATTTATATTATTGTTGAGAATAGAAAAAATGGGTATAATTTATTTATGAATATGAATAATAAGTCTAAACTCCATAGAATAAAGGTGTCTGGCTATAAATCTATAGGGAATGGAAAGAACTCTATCGATTTAAATCTTTCAAATATAAATATTATCATAGGGCCGAATGGCGCGGGGAAAAGTAATATTGTTTCATTTTTTAAAATGTTAAACAATATGATGACAGGTGCTTTTCAAACTTATGTAGGTAAAAATGGTTCAGCGGAAAATTTATTATATTTTGGTTCGAAAAATACACCTGTAATAAATGCAAGTCTTGAATTTAAAAATGAAAGGAATACAGATATATATGAAATTGTGCTTGGGAAAGCTGTTCAGGATTCTTTGATTTTTATGTCAGAAGCTGTCACTTGGAATGGAAGACGTTTTGAATTGGCAAGCGGGCAAAAAGAAACCTATTTATTATCAAATGAACTAAAACATTCAAGTGAAAAGATTGTAAGGTCTATCCTGTCTAATTGTAGAACTTTTCAATTCCACGACACCTCTACTTCTGCCTATATTAGAGGAGCTACAAGAGTTGATAACAATCGTTTCTTAATGAGTGATGGTGGAAATATAGCTGCGTATTTATATATGCTTAAGAATAAATCTGAAGAATATAAAAAGTACTATAATCGTATTGTTGAAAAAATTCATTTCGTAATACCTCAGTTTTCTGACTTTATTCTTGAGCCACAGGTTCTTAATGAAGAGTATATTAAACTCCAATGGAAATCTACAGATGGAATTGAATATCCTTTTGGCCCAGAACAATTCTCTGATGGTTCTATTCGTTTCATTGCTCTTGCAACTTTGTTTCTTCAGCCACCTGAATTGTTACCATCTGTAATTATTATTGATGAACCTGAACTTGGACTTCATCCTTTGGCAATCGATATTCTTGCTTCTATGATAAAGACGGCTTCTCTTCATTCTCAGGTAATTGTTGCAACTCAATCAGCTCGATTAATTGATAGTTTTGAAGCATCAACTATTATTGTTGCAGAATATGATAAAAAAGAAAAATGCAGTACTTTTAAGCATCTCGATGAGGATGAATTAAAAGTTTGGTTAGAGGATTACAGTATTTCTGAATTATGGGAAAAGAATGTTCTTGGGGGACAACCATGAAACGAATATATGTTGTAACCGAGGGACAATCTGAAACAAATTTTGTTAACAGGGTGCTTTCGCCATTTTTTTTAACATTAAATAAAATTCTTATACCTACTACAGTACTTACAAAGGCAGATGAAAACAAAGGGAAAATGTACAAGGGTGGTCTTTTAAATTATGCAAAAGCAAAAAACACAATTGAAAAAGACTTGACCTATACAAAAGATGAGAATGTTTTTGTAACTACAATGTTTGATTTATATGCCTTGCCAAAAGATACTCCGGGAAAGAATGAAGCAGATAAAGTTTTAGATCCTTATCAAAAGATTTCGTGTATTGAAAATGCAATGATTGATTCTGAAAAATTAAGTAAACCAGTCTACCATCCATATATACAATTACATGAATTTGAAGCATTGCTGTTTTCTGATTTGAATCTTCTGGCAGAACAATATTTCGAATATGATATACAACCATTAAGAGATTGTCTTTGTAAAAAAAGAAATCAAGCATTGATAAATGATGGTGTAAAAACAGCTCCTTCTAAACGAATAATTAATTGTATTCCAAATTATGATAAAGCGACGGATGGGGTTTCTGTTTTGGAAAAAATTGGGATAAATAATTTGTGCCAAAGTTGTAAACATTTTTCAGAATGGATTGATTGGATGAAATCATTATAAAGAGGAATAATAACAGATGCATATATTAATTCTTAACCATTATGCAGGCTCTCCAAGTTATGGTATGGAATTCAGACCCTACTATCTTGCTCAGGAATGGATAAGACTTGGACACCAGGTAACTATTGTGGCTGCCAATAATTCCCATATTCGTCGTATAAACCCTGAACCAAAGGGGAATATCTGGGAAGAGAATGTTGAAGGAATCCGCTATATTTGGTTAAAGAGCAGGTCTTATTCTGGTAATGGAGTAGGCCGCATGCTTAACATGTTGGACTATATTCGTGGGCTTTACAAAAATATGAAAAGCCTTGCAGCTCTTAAACCAGATGTTGTTATTGCTTCTTCTACTTATCCTCTTGATAATTATCCGGCTTATAAACTTTCTAAAAAAACAGGGGCTCAGTTTATTTATGAGGTGCACGACTTATGGCCGCTAAGTCCTCAGAAACTGGGTGGATATTCTAAATGGCATCCTTTTATTGTAGTTATGCAGGCTGCAGAAAACTTTGCTTATAAGCATGTAGATAAGGTAGTGTCAATTTTGCCTTGTGCAGAAGAACATATGAAAGAACATGGGCTTGCTGATGGCAAATTCTATCATGTTCCAAATGGTGTATATTTGCCAGAAGTTCAAAATGCAGAACCGTTATCAGAAGAATTTGTAAATCAATTACCAAAAGATAAAAAAATAATTGGTTATTGTGGAACCCTTGGTCGTGCAAATGCACTTCACAATCTGGTTGAAGTTGCAAGAATGGTGAAAGATAGTAACCCTGATTTGTTCTTTGCAATTGTTGGAAAAGGACCGGAAAAAGATAATCTTAATGCTCTAATTAAGAAATATGGTTTAGATAACATCAGAATTTATGACGCAATTCCAAAACCTCAGGTTCAGTCATTTTTACAACTATCTTCTATTATTATTATTATTATTATTTGGAGCGATTCTGATTTATACAAATATGGTATTTCTCCTAACAAGATTTTTGATTATATGTATGCAGGTAAACCTGTTCTGCAATCAGTTAGGGCCGGAAATGATATTCCGCGTGATTCTGGTTGTGGTATTACCTGTGATACAAGACCAGAAGAAATTGCTGCGGCCTTAAAGAAAATGCTTGCTTTGCCACAAGCAGAACGAGATGAAATGGGTAAAAAGGGGCATGATTATGTTATGCAAAATCATACCTATGAAGTTTTGGCAAAAAGATTTTTGGAAGCTATAGAACATAACTAAATAAACTTAAAAATGGATTTGGAGGCCACATCATGTGGAAAGTTCAACTTTTTAAATTAAATTTCGACGGTCAGGAACAGGAAGCTGTAAAGGAAGTTCTTGATTCTGCCTGGATAACAATGGGACAGAAAACTCTGGATTTTGAAGCTGCATTTACTTCTTATCTTGGACAGGGGGTAAAAGGTCTTGCTGTTTCTAATGGTACAGCAGCTTTGCATATGGCTGTTTTGGCACTCGGAATAGGACCTGGAGATGAAGTAATAACTCCATCTTTGACCTTTATTGCAGACCAGAATGTTGTAACAATGGCTGGTGCAAAAAATGTTCTTGCAGATATAACTTCTAATGATGATTGGAGTATGGATCCTGCAGATATTGAAAAACGAATTACTCCAAAAACAAAGGCAGTGCTCATTGTTCACTATGCTGGCTTTGCCTGTGATATGGATGCAATCTGCCAGATTTGTAGAAAACATAATTTATACCTTATAGAAGACTGTGCCCACACTCCGGGTGCAGATTACAAAGGTCAGGCTCTTGGAACTTTTGGTGATATTTCCTGCTTTAGCTTTTTTACAAACAAAAATCTTTCTGTTGGCGAAGGCGGAATGGTTGTTACTAAGTCTGATGAACTTCTTGAAAAACTTAGAGGCCTCCGTTCTCATGGTATGACAGTTCCTAGTTTTGACCGCTTTAAGGGACGTGCAATTACTTATGATGTTGCAATGGCTGGTTTGAACTACCGTATTGATGAAATGCGTTCTGCTCTTGGTCTTGTACAACTTAAAAAACTTGATGGGGCAAACGAGGCTAGAACAAAGCTTGTAAATCATTATTATGAGCGCCTTGATGGTGTAAATGGAGTTAAAATTCCTTTTCGCCATTTTACACGCGGTAAACCAAATTTCCACATTATGCCGATTATGCTCGAAGATGGAATTGAACGTATTGCTGTAATAGAAAGCATGAAGGCCGACGAGATTCAGACAAGTATTCACTATCCTGTAATCCAGAACTTTACAGGTTATAAGGGAATTGTGAACGAAACTCCAAAAGCACAGTATGCAAGCGAGCATGAATTAACTTTGCCATTGTTTCCGACTATGACTTTGGAACAGGTTGATTTAGTTTGTGATGCTCTTATTAAAGCTCTTAAAGCACAGAGTAAATAAATGATTCGTTTTTTTGATATTCTTTTTTCGGGTATTGCTATTATCATCCTGCTGCCTTTTATGATTCCAATTATGATAGGTCTCAAACTTACTGGCGAGCATGATATTTTTTACAAGCAGACCCGTATAGGAAAAGGCGGCAAACCTTTTGGCGTAATGAAGTTTGCAACAATGCTCAGAAATAGTCCTAATATGGCAGGCGGCGTTCTTACTCAAAAAGATGACCCTCGCATTTTGCCAATGGGTAAGTTTTTGCGTAAAACAAAAATTAATGAACTTCCTCAATTGCTTAATATCTTTATTGGCCAGATGAGTGTCATTGGACCTCGCCCTCAGGCAAAGGCTCATTACGATTTGTATTCAGATGAAGTAAAAGCAGCTGTTGATACAGTTGCACCTGGTCTTAGTGGACTTGGTTCTGTAGCATTCAGGGATGAAGAAGATATGCTTAATGCGGTAGAAAATCGTGATGTTTTTCACGATACAATTATTGCCCCATATAAAGGAGCTTTAGAAGTTTATTTTGTAAATCATAGGAATCTATGTACTTATTTTAAACTGATTTGGCTTACTGTTTTAGCTGTATTAAAGCCTTCTTCAAAATCATGGAGAAAGGCATTCAAAGGGTTGCCTCCTGTGCCGGCAGAATTGGAAGAATATATCTAGTCATTGGCAAATATGGAAAAATATAAAAAGGCTGCTAACCATAGGTTGTTGCAGCCTTTTTTAATGTTTTTTTTTAGAAAAGTGTTATACTATTATTAATGGAGGTAATTTATGGCTTCAATTAATCGCTATCAGACAATTAATGATATTCCTGCAAGTAAGGGAAAAGATGTGCTTTTGAAGATTTTAAATTCTCCAAAAGCAGACTTTTCAAAGTTACAAAAAATTGCTGTTGAATATGAACGAAAGGCTCTTGAAATGATCAAAGCAGAATCGAAGGAGAATAAATAATGATTTTCCTGCCTTTAGAGACAGAGCTTTTTTATTATGAACATCTTTTAGACTCTTCTGATAATCTGCAACTTATTCAGGATTTTTGTGTAACTAATACTTCTGGTTATGGACTGGAACGATATATAAAAGAACTTGCTGAGTCGGATGAAAAAGATGGCTCTGCAAGAACTTATCTGGTAAAAGATAGGTTTACTCATGAGATTGTTGCTTATTTTTCTTTAAAGTCGGGGCTTTTTACTATTGATGCAGATAATGACTTCTTCTATTCAATTTCTGGAATAGAACTTGCTAATTTTGCTGTTAATTCTTCATATAGAAAAAATCATCCAGATGCTAAGAATTTAGAATCAACAGTTTTTGCTGAGTTTGTTTTACCTTTTGTAAATTTTATTAGAAGTTTAGTAGGAATTCAGGCTATTTACATTTATGCTTTGCCGGAGGACAAGCTTATAAAGCATTATAAGACTATGGGATTTCATAGGCTTGATCCGGAAGATGAACAGTTTGTACATCAGCATATAAAACCAAAGTATGATGAAGGCTGTGTTTTTATGTATCAGCTTTTGTAGAGAAGTTTTATATATTTTCAATATTCTATTATAGAAATCTAAATAAATAGGAATTATTTATGCAAGACAACATTCTCTCTCTTATTGGTCGTACTGTACCTTTATTGGAAACAGACATCCAAAACAATGAAAAAACGCTTTCAGAAATTGTAGGTAATTCTCGGTTTCTCGTAATTGGCGGTGCAGGAACAATCGGTTCTGCAATTTGTAAGGAAATCTTCCATAGAAATCCAAAAGTTCTTCATGTTGTTGATATTTCTGAAAATAACATGGTTGAGCTTGTTCGTGACATTCGTTCATCTGTCGGCTATGGTGACGGTGAGTTTGCAACCTTTGCTTTGGACTGTGGAAGCGAGATTTTCCGAGCCTTTATCAACGAGCAAAAAAAACGCATTGGTGGTTATGATTATGTATTTAATACATCTGCATTGAAGCATGTTCGTTCGGAAAAAGATCCGTTTACACTTATGCGCATGATTGATACAAACATCTTCAACACAGACAGCACTATGATTATGGCAAAAGAATGTGGTGCAAAAAAATACTTCTGTGTATCAACAGACAAGGCAGCAAATCCTGTGAATATGATGGGAGCTTCCAAGCGCATTATGGAGTTCTATCTTAACCGTCGTTCTGTAGAAATGCCGGTATCTACGGCTCGTTTTGCAAATGTAGCATTCAGTGACGGAAGCCTTCTTTACGGATTTAACCGTCGTCTTGATAAAGGTCAGCCTCTTTCAGCACCAAATGATGTTCGCCGTTATTTTGTTACTCCAAAAGAAGCCGGAGAACTTTGCCTTATGAGCTGTCTGCTTGGTGAAAACAGGGATTTGTTCTTTCCTAAACTTGACCACGATTTGAATCTTGTAACTTTTTCAAGCATTGCAGAAAAATATCTTGAAAGCTTGGGTTATGAGCCTGTTCAGTGTGCAACAGAAGATGAAGCTCGTGCAAGAGTAGGTGAACTGAAGGCTCATCACAAATATCCAGTTTATTTCTTTAAAAGCGATACGACTGGTGAAAAGGATTTTGAAGAGTTTTATACGGAAAACGAAACGATAGTTATGGACAAATTTGATTCTCTTGGCGTAATAAAAAATGAAGTCTGTTATGATGAAGAAAAACTTCAGCATTTCACAAATACAATTGCAGCCATGAAGAAAAAAGGCGAGTGGACTCGCGGCGAACTTATAGACCTCTTCAATTACATGATTCCAAACTTCAATCACAAGGAAACTGGCAAGTTCCTTGATGGAAGAATGTAAGAGAATTTAATGAAATCTCTCGTATAGCTATTATGAAAGAAGATAAGTCTAATCAAATAATTAAACAACGAATTTTTTGGACTGATTATTCAGTAAATATAGTACTGGATACATTATGTCCAGGTTTATATGATTCATCATGTTTTGTGAGAATAAGTGATAATTTCTCTTATAAAGCAAAAAAATCAAAAGAAAACTTTGGGAAAGGTATAAATAACTGTGTTTTCCAAGAAACAGTTGAAGGTGTTTTTATCCCTAATCAAATGATTCCATTTGATTCCTTGTATGGTTTCACTTCTGCTAATATATATGATAATAACAGTACGAATGAATCATGGTTATTTGTAATTTTTGTAAAAAAAAATATTTATGATTCATTTTTTAAGATACATTATTCTGGATACGAACCTGCTGATTGTTTACCACATCAGGTGATTGATTGCCTTATTAAAAATTTCCAGGGTTATATTTTTAATGAAAAGTTAGGTGAAACAAATATTGCTGTTGAAAATGATCCCTTAAATATTTTTCGGAAAGCTGGTTCTTTAGTGTTAAATTCCGTTGCTATTTGCATGCTTAATAACATTCCCTTTTTCTCTTTGAGTGAAGCAATTAATGAGATTTCTTATTTGTCTTATGAAAAGAAAATGATTGGAAATAACGGAATCTTGTTTGCAAAAAGAACAAGACCTGATGAGATTAAACTGTTGTCCGAACAAATCGAAAATTTGATTAAACTTTCAAAAAAAAAGATGCTGAGCCTGTTTCAAAGACTGTTGATGAAATTAATAAGGCTATATATGATTCTGAAAGTATACAGGCAGAAATAGATGCTCCCTATGAACTTCCTGGCGATGGAAAAAATGTTGGATATATTCTTTCATATAAAAATCCTGTTCCTATTGGTGAAAGCCGGCACATCAGAAAACTTCTTGAAACAACGGGAAATGATTTTTTTCTGATATCAGATTCGGATGCTGTTTTTGGGCTTGGCAAAGTAAAATCGTCTACCTGCGGAAATTTCTACATAAAATTCAGAGATGTGGGGAAATGGGCATTTTATTTGGATGATAATTGTATTTTAGAATACGAAAATGGAATACCACATTTGCCAAAGCCTGAATTTAGTACAGAGATTTTTAAGAATAGTTTTTTTGAATGTTTTGGGAAAACTGAATCGACAGAAAATTATGCTGAAAAATATTCTGATATTATTGAATCTGCTGTAAAGGAACAAAATGGTGCAATTATCGTAATTAACAGTAATGCAAAAGATGAGGCACAAAGACTTTCAAAGCAATCAACTTGCATAAATACCAAAAAGCTTGATAAAAATAATATTAAAGCACTGATTAAAATTGACGGTGCTGTTTTAGCAGATCAAGAATTAAACTGCTATTCTTTTGGTGTAATTTTGGATGGGATTGCAAGTTGTGAAGTTGGAACTCCTGCTAGAGGTTCCAGATATAACAGTTCATATCGATATTGGTATACTCGTAAAGAAGAGGGAGATAAATTATTACTAGTTGTTATTTCTGATGATGGAATGGTTGATGTTATAAAATAGTATGGTTTTGAATTTTTTACATAAACATTATTTAAAATGCGCTATTTAGTCAACACAAAAATTTTACAGGTTTAAGGTGTAAAAATTTATGCAGCCCGTTTTCTTTCCAGGAGAAATTGTGATGAAGTAAGTAAAATAATAATTAGTTTTTTATCAAAGATGTCTATTAGTTATATTGAAAAAAATCACTAACTTTTTCACAAAATATGTTTCAACAGATGGTGGTGAAACTCTAAAAGATAAAAAACAGCATCATTTGAACTGACCCCCAAAAAAAAACTTTAAGTAAACCTCACACAAACATGAGTTCAGACAACTATTCCTTGGTTGAAAATTCCCAAATTCTGTGATAAATTAGAAATATCTTGGCAGAAAGCCAATATTTTTACTTATTTGGTCTTATCTGAACTCATCTGACCTGCAAAAACACATTAAAATGGAGCTGATGGTAGTCATTGGGAGTAAAAATTGAAAAAATCGAATACAATCCAGACATTAAGATTTCGTTTTCTGCCGTCACTTTTTGTTGTGGACGACGCATCCTATAAGGGAACATTCAAAACTGAACCTGTTAAGGCGCTTTATAATCTTGGCTTTGACGTGCGTCCTGTTGCGACTGTTGATGATGCAGGACTTTTTTTGTGGCAGGTGGCAGATTCTTTTATAACCGAACTTTCCCGCACTGAAGGTGTTGAAATTTCTCGTGAGAATACGGAAGTCCTTCTTTCTGGTGATTTGATTGAGAGTTTTCTTTCTTCTGTTCCATTTGCTCCAGGTTCAGAATATGTTAATGAACAGTGGCTTAAAATCCTCTGGTCTAAGTTGAATGTTTGTTTTTCTGAAGAAATTCAAAACTATTCAGGCACTGTGGCTCTTTACCTTGCAGAAAAAGATGAGCATTTAAAAGTTGCCGAACGCATTTTCTTTCATCTTGTGGAAAATAAAAATGATGAAAAATATCCATTTTCGTTTTTGGCGACTTATTCTACAAAAAACCCTGAGGGAAAAATAAAACATGCGCCTTTAAAATATGCTCTTACTGAATACAAAGATGAGAGGGATAAGATTCTTGAACTGCTTTCCTGTCTGAACAGGGCAGGGGATGTTTCTTCTTTAATTGGTGAGTTTACTTCAAGCGGAGAAATGTTCCATCCGCTGCGTATTACGAGCAAAGAAGCATGGCAGCTTTTGAAAGATATTCCGGCTATTGAAGAAACGGGAATTGTATGCCGAATTCCCGACTGGTGGAAAAAGTCCCGGCAGAAAGCAAAGGTTGGTGTCAGCCTTACAAAGAAGAAATCTCTTTTGGGCTTAAGTTCTATACTTGGAATGGAAGGCTATCTTGAAGTGGATGGTGAAAAACTTACCAAAGCCGACATAAAAAAGATGCTTGCAATGGATGAAGGTCTTTCTCTTATTAAAGGTAAGTGGGTAGAAGTTGACCATGAACGCCTGAATGCACTTTTACAGGCAGCAGAAAAATTTCACGGCAACATCACTATGCTTGAAGCACTCCGACTGGGATTAAATGACGGTTCGAAGGTTTCTGCAGACTCAACCACAGACGAAATTGATATTAATGCCGTTTCAAATTCTTCATGGATTTCTGAACTTCTGCGTGATTTACGCTCGACTTCTGGCAGCGATTTTGTTCAGGCTTTACCCCATAGTTTTAAAGCAACTCTCCGCCCGTACCAGTCAAAAGGCTTTGAATGGCTTTCTAAAATGATGCGCTATAATTTTGGAGCCTGTCTTGCGGACGACATGGGTTTGGGAAAGACCGTTCAGATTCTTGCTTTTCTTGACTCCTTCAGAAACCAAATGCCTGAAGCAAAAATTCTTCTTGTAGTTCCAGCTTCTCTTTTAGGAAACTGGCAGAATGAATGTAAAAAGTTTGCACCGGATATTCCCCTGCAGATTTTACACAGTTCGGCTAAAAAAAATAATGACGACGCTGTTACAGAAATGGTATTTCTTTCTATCACGACTTACAGCATGGTCAGCCGTATGCCTGAACTTTTGGAGACCGAGTGGAACCTGGTAATTCTTGATGAAGCACAGGCTATAAAAAATCCGGCATCTAAGCAGACAAAGACAATCAAATCTCTTAAAGCTAAAAATCGTATTGCCCTTACCGGTACTCCCATTGAGAACGACCTTACAAACCTCTGGTCGCTGTATGACTTTTTGAACAAAGGACTTTTGGGAACTTCTGCGGAATTCAAACGCTTTGCAAGTTCTCTAAAAGAAAATCCTTCGGGATATTCAAAACTCAAGACAATGATTTCGCCTTTTATGCTGCGCCGGTTAAAAACAGACAAGTCAATTATTTCCGATTTGCCTGAAAAAATGGAAATGACCGATTATGTAACCCTTTCCAAAAAACAGCGCATCCTTTATAAAAAATATGTTGATGACCTTGCAAAGCTGCTTGAAAAAGCAAAGTTTGACGACGATCCGATGAAGCGCCGGGGACTTGTACTTGCTTCTCTTTTGAAACTTAAGCAGATTTGCAATCATCCTGACCAGTTTAACGGAGGAGAGGGGTTTGTAGAAAGTGACAGCGGAAAGTTTGAAATGCTGGAAGAACTTTGCCGCACGATTTATGAAAAACGGGAACGCGTGCTTGTATTCACTCAATTTAAGGAAATTTGTTCTGCTCTCGACACATTTCTTGCCGGTGTTTTTGGCATAAAAGGTTTTGTCCTTCACGGTGGAACAGCTGTTTCAAGGCGAAACAAGATGGTCGAAGAATTCCAGAGCGATACTTACATTCCGTATATGGTGATTTCCGTAAAAGCCGGTGGAACTGGTTTGAACCTTACAAATGCAAATCATGTAATTCACTTTGACCGATGGTGGAACCCGGCAGTAGAAAATCAGGCCACCGACCGTGCTTTCCGAATCGGGCAGACTAAAAATGTTATGGTTCACAAGTTTGTGTGCCGCGGAACGATTGAAGAAAAAATCGACGAGCTTATAAGAAGTAAAACGGAACTTGCACAGAATGTAATTGCCGCTGATTCTGGCGAAAACTGGATTACCGAAATGAGTGATTCAGATTTGATGAATATGTTCCGTCTGGAAGGGGAGGCGTAAGCAATGGGATACTATGATTACTATTCAGGCTTTGCACCCTACATTTCTGTTGCAGAGCATAAAGCAAAGGCGAAAAAATATATAGCGGAACAGCGCAAAAAGGGCATTGAACTTTCCCCTGTAGAACTGGAAGACCGCACTATTGCTAAAAGCTGGTGGGGTAAAGCCTGGTGCGAAAACCTGGAACTTTATGCCGATTATGCAAGCCGGCTTGAACGGGGAAGAAAATATGTTCGGGCTAACTGTGTTCTGGATTTACAGATTGAATCGGGCGAAGTCCACGCATTAGTGCAGGGGAGTGGTAAAAAGCCTTACACTGTAAAAGTTCGGATAGACGAGCTTACCGAAGAACAGTACGAAAAAATTGTAGAAAAATGCGCTTTGAAGATTCAGAATCTGGAAGACCTGATAAACGGCAACTTTCCTGATGATTTAAAATCTCTTTTTACAGAAAAACGAGCCGGTCTTTTTCCTTCGATGGCAAAGATTCATTTTAACTGTTCGTGCCCGGACTGGGCGGATATGTGTAAGCATGTTGCAGCGGTTCTTTATGGAATCGGAAGCCGATTTGACAAGGATCCGCTTTTGTTTTTTAAACTGCGCGGAGTAGACACCGAACGTCTGATTGGAAACGCCATAAACGATAGAATCGAAAGCATGATTGAAAATGCCTCAAAACCAAGTGACCGCATTATGGATGATGCCGATTTGACCGCCTTATTTGGAATGGAAGTGTAACTGTTGTGGTGCCCATGAAATGTGCCGCTTGTGCCCTTGAAGATATCGGCTTTACCAATGTGAATATATTGAAGAATATATGCCTGAGGAGTATCAGAAGATAAAAGTCATATACAGAGAAAAGAAAAAGGTTGAAAAATAGTAAACTCTAAAGTATACTACTCTAAAGTTTACATTTTCAAATGGAGTAAATATGTTTAAAGGCCGAAAAAAGGAACTTGAATTATTAGAAGACTTATATGATTCAAAACAATTTGAATTTCTCGTTCTTTATGGCCGTAGGCGTGTCGGAAAGACAGAACTCCTCAAAGAATTCACTAAAAATAAAAAACCGTTGTTCTTTTCAGCACAGGAAAAGAATGATTCATTAAATCTTCTTGATTTTTCAAAAACTGTGCAAACATATTTTGATAATGATTTCTTTGGTGAATTTTCAGATTGGGAAACAGCATTAAAATATGTTACATCAAAAGCAACTGAAGACAGACTTGTTATTGTAATTGATGAATTTCCATACATTGCTAGTGAGAATAAATCAATAAAGAGCATTTTTCAGCACACAATAGATCATCAGTGGAAAGAGAAAAATATATTCCTTGTTCTTTGTGGTTCCTCTGTAAGTTTTATGGAAGATGAAGTTCTAGGTTCAAAAAGTCCACTTTATGGGCGTTCAACAGCACATCTTGAACTTAAGGCATTTGATTATTTTGATTCGGCATTGTTTTTTCCTGAATATTCAAATGAAGAAAAACTGATGGCCTATGGAATCTTAGGTGGTATTCCATGTTATTTGCAGGCTTTTGATTCAGAAAAACCAATCGAAAAAAACATTGCAAGGGAAATACTAAGAGAAGGAAGATTTCTTAAGGATGAACCAATTTATTTTCTTAAACAGGAATTACGGGAACCAGCAATTTACAACAGTATTTTTGAAGCGATTGCTGGAGGTGCTTCAAGAGTAAATGAAATTGCCACGAAAATACATGAGGACACACAAAAATGTTCAAAGTATCTTGGAATCCTTCAGACAATCCGTCTTATAAAAAAGGCAGTTCCTTGTGGTGAGGATGAAGCTTCCAGAAAAACAATCTATAAAATTACAGATAATTATTTTTCTTTCTGGTATCACTTTTTATTTGAGAAGAAAAGCTTCTATGAAATTCTCGGGGACGAAGAATCCGCAAAGGAAATAATGGGCCCACAGAGTTTCTTTTCTTATTTTGGATTTGTTTTTGAAACAATCTGTCTTGAATATATGATACGTATGGCAAAGAATAGAAAGCTGCCTTTTATTCCATCAAAATATGGAAAATGGTGGGGAAATAATCCTGCAAGAAAATGTCAGGACGATATAGATGTTCTTTTAATTGATGATAAAAATGAAAAGTATATTTTCTGTGAATGTAAGTTCAAAGGTGAATCCTTTGGAAAATCCGAAATGGAAGATATGCTTTCAAGAAAGTCAATTTTTGCACATGCAAAGGAAACATATTTCTATGCCTTCAGTAAAAGCGGATTTTCAGATTATGTAAAGGAAAATGCATCATCAAATAACATTACTCTTGTAACAGTTGATGACTTATTCGAGTTCGGAGAATAAAATTGGTATCATCTTGCCTCTGTGATTCAATATGCAAAAACAAAACAGACCGCGATAGAAACATTGCTTGAATATGAATCAAGACTATTATTTTAATAAAAGAGATTTTCAAGGTAAAAAAAAATGAAACTTATTGTTTAATTGACTATCACTGTTAGCCGTTATATACTGTTAACGGTGATAATATGAATCTTTCAGCATATATTAAACAGCAGGGAATTTCAGTTTATAGTCTTTCCAAAAAGAGTGCTGTTCCTTATACAACCCTTTGCAGTATATGTAATGGAACGGCCGATGTAATGGAATGCAGGGTGAATACTCTTGTAAAAATCGCAGATTCTTTGGGAGTAAATCTGCTGGATTTGATAAACTCATCTCTTGCTCTTCCTCAGAAGTATAATTTTATTAATGATGAAATAAGAATTGAATTTACGGATTTGCCAAAGGCTCTGAAAAATACAATCAAAGAGCTTGAGGAATATGACCGGAATAACGATACAATGTTTTATGAGTGTGCAGATATGCTTTATATGATGGCAGACCGATTCCTAAAAGACGGCGCTATTGATAGTGAGACTCGGGACAAATTAATTATGAAATATCCAATTGCATAAGGAAAAAAGTATGGAAATTTTTGACTTTTCAAATGCTGAATATAGTAACAGAAACGGATCATACGGTGGTGCTGCTGGTGACAAAGATGGAATTTTAATTAACGGGGAGCCTTGGATTGCAAAATACCCAAAGTCAAATGAAGGAATGGCAAAGAGTGATAAGCTTTCAAAATTTTCGCAGACACCATTGTCGGAATTCATCGGAAGTCATATCTATGAGATTTTGGGTTATCCTGTTCACAAAACGCTTTTAGGTATAAGAAAAAATAATTTGGTTGTTGCATGTAAGGATTTTTGTGATGAGAACACCCGTCTTCTGGAAATGAGGACATTGAAGAATATTCATATCTCAGAAATGAATCAGAACTTTAATGTAGACCTTCATGAAACAGATGATGGTCATCTTGTTAATCTGAAAGAACTTTTTATTCATTTTGAATTAAATCCAGAAATTTCAAAGATAAATGGGATTTCTGAACGGTTTTGGAATCAGGTTGTAATAGATGGTTTAATTGGAAACAATGACCGAAACAATGGAAACTGGGGAATTCTTTCGTGTGGCGACAAGAGAGAACTTGCTCCAATATTTGATAATGGTGCTTCTTTTTATCCCAAAAAAAGTACTCTTGCGATAGAACAGATTTTGAAATTGCCGGAAGCAGATCAGGCACGAAATAATGCAAATGTTCAGGAACCTTTTACAATTGATGGCGAACACCATCTGAATTATCGTTCAATTCTTGATTTGACTGAGTCGGAGATTCCTGCTGCACAAGTAGAATTACTGAAAGCAGCTGTTATCAGTAATACAGAACTCGTTGAAAGTAAACTGAATGAAATCATAGAGTTTGTTAAATCAATACCTGGCAGCTACGAGGGGTACGAAATTATCAGTGAACCACGCAGGGAATACTATTTGAAATCATTTATTACAAGATTTGAAGATGTATTGAAAAAGAGAAGGGGTGTGGGAAAGCATTGAATTTTAGTAGTATATTATTTCAGGGCAAACGCATTATAGATTCTGCAATGCGTAAAGCAGACATTTTTCGTTTTTTAAACAGAGTGTCTGTTTGTTGCCTATTGTAAGATTCTTCTTTTTTGTTGCGACAGGCAAATCTAAACCCTTTAATAGGTTCATA
>JAFOCI010000040.1 GCA_017381365.1 Treponema sp. | reverse complement strand
CACAGTAAATTTCAAGGCTGGTGACGAAGGTCGTTACAAGTTCATTTCTGACGGAAACTGGACAACTGACTTGCGCGCTCCAGACTTCGTAGATGATGGTTTTGGCGGAAAAAACAGCCACATCGTAATCGCTGACCTTCTTGGTGGTGACGAAGGTGATTCAGGTGCTGCTAAAGCTAAAATTAACTTCATTTCCTGGACAATGATTGGTATGCAGGCTAATTATGTAACATCTAATAACAATGTTGGTACATTGACAACAACTATGGATAAAGATGGTACAAAAATTTCCAATGGTAAGTATACTCTTGAAGATAAAAATTCAAAGTTTACAGCAAAAGTTTATGATAGCAATATCTCATACACAAAAAAAACTACAACAAATGTAAAGAAGGGTATGGATCTTGATTCTGTAACAGTCGGTATGAAGTCATATAACAAGTTTGCTGGTAACTTCCTTCCTAACTGTCCTCTCTACATCGAAATTGCTTTGGCAGAAACAGAAATGGAAGACTATGATGGTAACAAGACAGAAAAGTTGAATTATTTATTCAGAAAGGATGCTTATGGCGACGATGCAGTAAGTATTGAAGATGGACTTAAGAATCTTTTCTCTGGACTTGCTGGCAACCCAGTATCTTACCTTGCTCAGACTACAGACAACGATTCTGAAAAGAACGGTACAGGTTTCGGTGCTATCCCAGGTCCAGGATCAAACCCATTCCTTGGACATCTTAAATTCGGTTTCACCACTCCATACGTAAAATACGTAACTGGTTTCAACTATGCTAAACCAGACATCCGTAATTCAATCACATGGACAACAATTGACGGAAACTTTGATGCTGGTTATCAGCATGTAGGTGGATTCAACGTATTCAGTATTGGTGATAAAGTTGTTTCATTCCTTGAAGAAAAAACAGGTTTAACATTCGACATCGGATTTGCTCCTAACAAAATGGCTGACCGCAAAGGTAAAAAATACGGTTACTGGGGTTGGGCAGGAATTAAGAAGGATGATCTCGTAGTAGATTTCCAGACAAACGGTATGTACGATGGCGATTATATTTTCTATCAGCCAGTTGAACATGACTTCATTCTTGGTGCAAAGGATGAATTTGCTTTAGGTGATGGAAAATTGAGCGTTGCAGCACAGGGATTGATTGCTACACATCAGAAATCTTCAGAAGAAATTCTTGATGGTAACACAAGTTCTACAAATACAACTGATTACTTTGGTTATTCAACAGATGTTTGGTACCGCACAGGTGACTTTGATGGTATCAAAAATATGGCAGGTAACATTAAAGTTGGCTACAAGGCAGAAAAATTTGGTGTAAATGCAGAATACCGTTTCCGTGGTGCTCAGGCTTCTATGCTTTACGTTCGTGAAAACCATGATGATGCTACATTCGACCTTTCTGAACAGCTTGGTGTACTCAATGAACAGAAAGTTTCTGTAAGCGGTTTCTATAAACCTGTTGATGGCTTGCAGTTGAACATGGGTGTAAGCGCTAAGATGCCATTGCAGACAATCGATGAAAACGACGAATTCTACAAAGCTTATGTTGGTAAGCTTACAAAAACAGAAGGCGAAATTACATACGGACGTCAGTCATGGTACACAAGCCGCTTTGGTGGAGACAATGATCCACTTTATTTGAAAGACGGTGGTGCACAGTGGGGATTTAAGCCAGCTGTATCTTATTCATTCGGAAACATTTCTTTGGGAGCTTATGCTGATTTTGATTACCGTAAGTACTCTTACACAAATGTACTTGAATCTTATGATACATACGAATACCAGAAATTTGGACGTAAAGAAATTACTAATGAAAATGGTGATAAAGAAACTGTTGATGATTGTAAATGGGTAAAAGTTACAAAACAGAAATACAAGGATTCTGATTCTACTTATAAATCAGCTTTGTTGTTTGGTAATAACTACAGTTCAACAGAATCTCCATTCCGTTTCAAGGTTGCAGGTTTGTCTGCTAACGTAAAACTTGACACAGATTTAATCAAATCTGTAGGTGTAAATTACGGTTTTGATAACACAAATGGAGCTCGTTTGTTCAACACTTTGGTTGGACAGGTAAACTTTGCTAAAGACATTACTGCAACAGTTGCATTTGGTCTTAAGACTGTTAATAGCAACGATGCTGCAGAAAACGCTGGATACAAAGATCGTACAGAAATTGATGCTGCTGGAAACATCACTGTAACAGAAGGCAATGCAGATTTGAACAATCCATTTGGTTTTGCTGTTGGTGTTTCAAAGAAATTCCAGGCACTTAAAAAACCAGTTGCTTATGCACAGTTTGTATTCAACATGGATCCATTTGCTAAGTTCGGTGCTGGTCAGGATCAGCTTAACATGAATCGTTCTAACCTTAATGGTTCTTGCCAGAAAGAAGGTGTTGGTGATATTGACCCTGTTGACTGGTACGAAGGTCGTGCAGCAATGCGCATTGGTATCCGTTGGGATATCTAATTTAAGTTAGAAATAACTTAAACAAAATGAAAGCGAATTAAAAATACGGGGCTGTCCCAAAAGTATAAATTGCAGTGGTCATTGAGCCCTTCGACAGGCTCAGGAATCACCTGTCGAAATGACCATCACACTAAATGTGTTGGTTTCGATAAACTCAACCACCGTAATGCAAACTTATTAGACAGCTCCGATATTAGAAGATTCGTGAGTCCAGTTGGACTTTTAAATTATAAAAGGAGAAAACACAAATGAAAAAACTTCTTTCATTGTTCGTTGCCGGAGCTCTTGCATTTGGTCTTATGAGTTGTGCAGATGGCAGTGTTTCACTTGCAGCTGCAGACTTACACGATATGACAGTTGACAAGATTTCTTTTGGCAGCAATATTAAATTCCGTGGTAGTCCAAACGGTTGGGGAACAACAGACCTTACAAGTTCTGGAAGCGGTGTATGGTATGTAGAATTTGCTGCAGATGCATCAGATATTACATTCAAATTTTCTGACGCTGACTGGTCAAAAGCAAATACTTATAATGATTCTTACATGGTTGCAGGAACATTGCCAACTGGTGCTGCTCTTACAAACACAGATGATGGAAACGGTGGTACAAATGCAAAAATTACTGGTCTTTCTAAAGACAGTAAGTACAAGATGGTTATTACTGCAGACAACGCTGGTAAATTGAAAATTGATGTTCTTTCTGCTAATTATACTTTGTTCCCACTTTCTGGATATGCTGTTAGAGGATTCTTAAGCGATGCTAAAGGAGAAGGAATCTGGGATGTAAATAAAGATACATTAATTAAACAGGAAAAATTTACTGAAGATGTAAATCATAGTTTGACATATCCTTGGACTTTTAAAGCAACAGCAGGAATGGATAAGAGAAACTTTAAGATTGCAACTGATTCCTGGGATAACGTATATGCAGGAGCTGTTTTCAAAGTTGATGAAAAAGGTAATGCCAAAGAAACAGTTTTGCGTCAGAGAAGAATTAATGGAACTCCTTATGCATACGATACAGCAAAAGAAGAATTCGTAGAATTAACAAAAGAAGTTACTTATCGTGTTCCGTTATATTACACAACTGATGGTAAAAAAGGTTCTGACGTTGTTGCAGTAAAAGATGTTACTGATAAAAAAACTCAGATTGCTGAAAATGCTGAATTTGAAGCTAAATATATTGCTGAATTCAACTTTACAGGAAAGCCAATTGTAGCTTCTGACCCTTCTAAACTTGAAGACGGTAGTTTCAAAAAAGTATGGGATAAACTTTCTGATGATGAAAAGAAAGGTTATGAAAATTATGGAAAGGAAGTTTTTAAACATAAGGATGTTGAAACACTTATTTCAGAAACAGTTGTAGGAAAACCTGGTAAACTCACTGTTTATGCTGATAATACATATTACCCACATGCTACTAAAACAAAAACAAACGGTGATATTGAAGATAACACAATGAGATTTGATGGACTTAAAGTAGGAAGTGAATACTGTATGTTAGTTAAAGTTACTACAAAAGGTGTTGTTTCTGTACAGCTTATTAGTACTGTTCCAGTAGCTATCAACTTCAAAATTACTGACATTCCTTCTGATGTTACTGATATTTGGGTTAATGGTACATTCTGGGGTTCTTGGAAAACAGGTTGGCCAAAAATTGAAGAATGGGGTAAAACCAATGACGAAAGAGAGCTTACTAACTATGATGAGCTAACTATCACTAAAGGAGTTGCTGCTTTGTCAGAAAAATGGACTCATAAAAATTCTTATGTTCCTTTTGCTGAACAGAAACTTGTAATTAAAGTTGTCACAACAACTGGTGGTTGGAAAACAGGTACATTTAAAGCAACTGATGATGTGAATATTACATTTACACCTGAAAAGGAAGGTGAATATCTCATTACTTACAGCTTAAAAGATAATAATTATAATTTCGAATTTGTTAAATAAGTTTTAGTAATTCAAAAACGGTCTACGCAATTTTATTGTGCAGACCGTTTTTTTTTAAAACAGAATTTTCAAAAAGGCTGCTTTGTTTAGGTATCCCTTTTGAAGAGTTTGTCTTTTTAATTAAAAAAGTATTCATAATTTAGCATTAAAGGAGGAATACATGCTAAAAAGAATTTCAGGTTGGGTACTTTCACTGATTTGTATCAGTACATTGGTATTCGCAGGCTGTTCCAGTGGATCTAGTGATTCAAATTTGGGACTTTTAATTATGGCTCAAGGTAGCAGTTCGTCAGGAGCTACAGCTGCTCCAGAAAAATTTAAGGAAAATCAGATTGTGAAAAATAAGGTTGTAGATATTTCTGGTGAAAACAAACTTGTTGAATACTTTGAATTTACATCTGAGACAGCTGGTAATTATTCGCTTTATAAAGATGGAGCTAAAATTACTTCGTATAATTCTGCTGATATTCCTGCAACATTTACTTATGACTATGTTTCTGGAAAATTTACAGTAGGAAATTCTTCGTCTTATGCATTTAAAACTGTAAAAGCTGGCAAAAAAGTTTCTGTGATTGCCTCTGAATTAATGACAACAACAGATACTGCACCAAAATTTACTTCAGAATGGTCTGTTCTTAGTGGCGTTAAATATGTTTTTAATGAAGAGTCAAAAACTGTAAATGTTAATAATAATCTTACATTGAAATATACAAATGATTCTGGCTGGATAACAGTTGGTTCTAATGTTCCTTTTTTCTGGGATACTGTAAAAAAGAATTTTTACTATCTTGCTTACGAAACTGAACGTTCAGTTGTAGAAGCTGTTGGCCGCGGTTCTGCAGATGCAGATATCGTATTCACATCTCCAGTATTCATTTATTCTGCTTTGAATAAATAAGGTTGGTTTCTGATATGAAAAAATTAATTAAAACATTATCTTCGCTTATTATAACTTCTCTTATTGCTTTTTCATGTTCAAATGAAATAAGTGATTCAAAGGTATTTTTACCATCAATGACAGGTAGCGGTTCTTCTGTTGCTTATAATGACAGCCGTTCTGGTTCTGCCCCTGTTTCCATAACTTTCCACGTTATGTATACTCCTGCTGAAACAAAGGAATGGAATATCTGGGCATGGAATACTGTAACAAAGGAACAATACAATACAGGAGATAAATGGCCTGGTACTTCTACTTTAGAAAATGACAGCGAAACTGGTTATTATAAAATAACACTTTCAAACATTAAAACTTCTGATAATTTAGGAATTATTTTTGTAGGTAAAACTGGTTCCCCACAGACAAAAGATTTAATTCTACCAAAAGAAAAACTTATTGATGGAAAGGATTATTACTTTATTTATAATGATGCTACTCCTTTTGAGTCTAAAGAAGCTTGTTCAGGATTAAAGTCTGGTAATATCACTTCTAAAGATTGTAAAACTGTCAATCTTTCTATATTCGGTAAATCAAACGCTACTAAAAATGATTTCACAGTAACAGATAAAAGTGGAAATGCTTTAAGTGTTATTTCTGTTACAGCATCTGATACTACTGCGGAATTATATGTTTCAGACGGTTCGTTTGATAAAATTCCTTATAAAGTTACCGTAGGTGGACAGACTATAACTGCAAATATTACTTCTAATCTTATTGATGAACTTGGATTGAAATATGATGACAATGATCTTGGTGTAACATTCAATGGTTCAGAAGCAACATATAAAGTATGGGCTCCTACTGCAAGTAAGGTAGAACTTTTGCTTTATTCAGATGTTGCAAATATTGGTACTTTCAAGACGGAAACTATGGAAGCACAGGCAATTGGTGGTACAGATGAAGTTGAACTTTTAGGAACTCCAAGTGCTACAGTTGAAATGACTAATGATCCATCTACTGGTATCTGGTCTTTGATACGCGAAAAAGGTTCAGATAAATATTACAAATATAAAATTACTTTTGGAGATGAAGTTCGTTATGTTTGTGATATCAATGCAAAAGTTTGTGCCCCAGATTCAATTGCTGCACAGATTGTGGACATTGATGATGCAAGTGCAAAGCCTGATAACTGGGAAAATTCGTATACAAACCCATTTGGTAACACAGGTGCTGAGGTAAAGAAATATAATGATGCTGTAATTTATGAAATGCACATTCGTGACTGGAGCCGTGCAGCTGTTACTGATTCTACTGGTAAATTCCTTGATTTTGCAGATGATAAAATTATTAACCATCTTAAAGATCTTGGTGTTACTCACGTTCAGATTCTTCCAATGTTTGATTATGCACAGGTTAACGCTGACAAGAAGTATAACTGGGGTTACAATCCATATCATTACAATGTTCCAGAAGGACGTTATGTAACAGATAGTTATACAGACGGAACTCAGGCTGTTAGAGAAATGCGTAAAATGATTGCAAAACTTCATCAAAACGGAATTGCTGTAATCATGGATGTTGTATACAACCATACTAATGGAACAGGAACTGGTTCTTTGTATGATTCGACTGTTCCAGGGTATTTCTACAGATTAGATGCTGCAGGTTCATATATTAATGGTTCTGGCTGTGGTAATGAAATTGCAACAAATAACTACATGGTAAGAAAATATGTTATTGATTCATTAAAACACTGGATGAATGATTACCATATCAATGGTTTCCGCTTTGATCTTATGGGTTGTCTTGAAGATTCTACAATGAAAGAAATTTATGATGCTTTATATAAAATCGACAAAAACGTTCTTGTTTATGGTGAACCATGGACGGGTGGAACTAGTGGTGTTAGTTCTGGTGCTACAGGAGCTGGTAAAGGAGAATCTGGTTATGGATATGGTGCATTTGATGATGATTTTCGTGATGCTGTAAAAGGTGCTGAATTTGGTGGTTTTGCACTTGGACAGGTTCAGGGTACATTCAATGATGCAGGAATCGTTAACGGTCTTCAAGGTATTTCTGGAAAGAATAATCGTAATACTACAGAGATAACTGGTCTTTCTTTAAGATATGTTGAATGTCATGATAACTACACTTTGTTTGATAAGCTTGTTTATTCTACATTGCCTTCTAATAAACTAACAGGAGATTTTGCACCTGAATTTTCTGCTGCTTATAAAGCTGTTATGGAAGATGCAGAAGAACTTAAAAAAATTAAGGCTCAGGTAAAACTTGCTGGTGCTTATGTTTTGCTTGCTCAGGGTACTCCTTTTATCAATGGTGGTCAGGAATTCTTAAGAACAAAAAAAGGCAACCCGGACAGTTATGCTCCAGATAAAAAAGGTGGCATTGAATGGACAACACAATATGGCGATGGTGGCAGTCACGTACCAGAAACCGATATTGATGATGTAAATACTATTGACATTTCAATGAAGGAAACTTATTCAGATGTATATAATACATATAAGGCATTGATTTCTTTCCGTAAAAATACAGGCTCGTTCCGTAGTCCAATTAAAACTAATGCTAACACTCTTACAACTGGTGTTACTTTGTACTCTGTAGAAGGTGAAGGTGGAAACTTTGATGTATATTTCAATGCTTCTGATAATACATATTTAATTTCTGATGCTCATGTAACAGGTAGTGTACTTGGTGCTGGCATTAAGGATACAGGAGTTATGTTTGGTACTAAAGGTCAGATTGTTTCAATAGACGAAACAAACGGTACTTACAGTATTGCAGCAACTGTTTCGAATGTGGAGTCTGTTCCTGCAAAATCATTTGTTATTCTTAAGAAATAATTTCTGGTTTTGATATAATTGGGGCTGTCCAATAAGTAATGAGTGTAGCGCTCATTGAGCCTGTCGAAATGACTGCTACACTAAATGTGGTGGTTTCGACAAGCTCAACCACCTCAATACAAACTTATTGGACAGTCACTTTTTTTATTTTTTTTCTAATACATTGCAGAATTCACCATATTGTTCACGTTAAATATGTATAAACATTTTATACGGAGTTAACATGAACAAGGAACAAACTTTAGAAGAAAAATGGGAAAATGCAGGGCTGGAAAACAATTTTATTTTTTATCATGTTTTTCATAATAATCCTGATTTGTGCAAAATATTGCTGGAAATTTTGCTTAAAATCGAAATTGATCACATTGAAATGCACAATGAAGAAACTATCATTGTAGATTACGAAGCAAAAGGTGTTAGACTTGATGTTTATGCAAAAAATGAAACTCAAGCTTTTAATCTTGAAATGCAAGTCGCCGACACAAAAGATTTAACAAAACGCATTCGTTATTATCAAGCTTTAATTGACGTAGATTGTTTAAAATCAGGTGAACTTTATAATAACCTTAAAGATTCATATGTCATTTTTATCTGTATGAAAGATATTTTTGGTATGGGGCTGCCTGTTTACAGGTTTGAAAACTTATGTTCTGAAAATATAAATCTGTCACTAAATGATAAAACATATAAATACTTTTTTATAGCTCCAAACTGTGATAAACTTACTGATAAGAAACAATTTGCATTTTTTAATTTTTTAACGTATAAAAAGCAAGAAGATCCATTTACGGAAAAACTTGCTCAATTAACCCAAAATGCAAAAATAAATCTGCAGGTAAGGAACAAATACATGGAATATGAACGTTTAAAAGCATATGCAAGATTAGATGGTTTGGCAGAAGGACGAGCTGAAGGGCTCGAAGAAGGTCGAGCAGAAGGCAGAGCAAAAGGGCTTGAAGAAGGTCGAGCTGAAGGTCTCGAAAAAGGCAGAGCAGTAGGGCTTAAAGAAGGCAGAACAGAGGGACTTAAAGAAGGCAGAGCAGAGGGGCTTGAAGAAGGCAAAGCTGAGGGACTTAAAGAAGGCAGAACTGAAGGGCTTAAAGAAGGCAGAACTGAAGGGCTTAAAGAAGGCAAACTCGAAGCAGCCTTAAAAACTGCAATAATTGCTGTTCAGGAGTTCAATCTAGATCCGGAAACTGTTGCAGAAAAATTTGGAGTAGATTTTATTATATTAAAAAAAGCATTAGAAACGAAAGATTAAAAAATCGTCTGTTTTTTAAGTACATTTATAAGTTATTGAGCCTGTCGAAAACATCACATTAAGTGTGATTGTTATTTCGGCAGGCTCAATATATATTTTTTCATATTCAGAACAGATTAACCTGCTAAATTTCAGAAGGAATGTCTTCTGTGAAAACAGCAAAGTCATCGCCACTTACATATAACGAATAGCCATCAGGCGCTGCAAGAACTCTTCCAAGATTTACAATAACAGTTGAATTTTTACCAAGCACTTTAGCTCTATAAATATTTCCCGCAACATTCATTAATTCAACACTACTCAAATCAGAAATTTCTGCATTTTTTCGTAAAGAAATAAGCTTATCAATCATAGAATGCAAAGTTTCACCCTGAGAATTAACTGAATTTCCACCTGCATATTGAGAGCCAATATCTCCACTTTGTGAAGCCGTAAAATAATGCTGCCATGCAACACACGGAATTCCAGGATGAGTAAGTATAAAAGCATAAGCTGCTGCTAAATCTTCAGAATCCAATGGCCATAAACTTTGTGTACTTCCAGTGTCATGATTATCTACAAAAGTTACAGCATAACCTGGATATACCTTATACAAATTATAGTTACTTGCAAGGAGATTATAGTTTCCGTTTGATGTTCCATTTTTTGAACCAAAAACTGTATTCATCATTCCTTTTAAGACAAAATCAAATGCACGTGAATGATTAATATTCTTTCCATTCATACTTGTGGAAATAATCCAGTCTCGGATTTGTGTTGACCAGGAAGAAGGAGACTGACAGCTAAAATTATCAGTTGGCCAGTATTCCCCGACGGAAAAAGCAGCATCCGTTCTATTATTATACATTCCAACATAGTTACCAGAAAATCCCTTTACAAAATCATATCTGTAACCTTCAAAACCGCTGGCAATAATATAATTTTTCAGCCAGTCAACAATACCATTTTGCACTGTTCCGTTCGTATGATCCAGGTCTCTTCCAGAACCATAACTTGCACCTGTATCTGCTCCACCGCGAGCCGAGCAGCCATACATATCTGCATTACTGTTAGAAAAACCTTCATCATTATTGCAGATTGTGTAATATGAAACTTTTTTTACATTTCCCCATGTAGGATTTGTAAAATCACCCCAGCTTGTAGTTCCAACACGATGATTAATTACAATGTCAGCAATTGGTTTTGTATATTCTGATTTAACAGAATTAATTGCAGCAATCAAATCAGAAGCCGAACCATAGGCACTATTCAAATCATTTAACTGACGTGGCAGATAACCGTTATCAGAGCCACTGTTGGAAACAGGTGGAAACCATACATATTCAAATTTATCTTTAATCATTGACGAATTTGACTTTACTGTTTTCCACCAGCTTTTTCCTAATTTACAACTGTTCCAATTGTACGCCTGGAGCATAACACCAGAACCACCTTTATCTGCTCGTGAAGTTGCAGAAAGCGCATTTTGATTCCAGTCATAATTACTTATGTAGACTTCAAAATCACTTTTACCAGTATTAGCATCACATGCTAATAATCCAAAACAAACTAAAATTACTAAATATGCTTTTATTATTTTCATTTTTTACTTATACAAAAAAAACGGAGGTAGCCCATAAGTATAGACACCCCCGTTTTATTTAATCAAAACCAGAAATTATTTCTTAAAAATAACAAATGATTTTGCAGGAACAGATGCTGAAGAAATTGCATTTTCTACAACATTTCCAGAAGAAATATCTACTTCTTTTCTGTAGCCACTAGTTTTAACAGCAGCATCAGCATCACTTGAATTGAAGTATACAAGGAAGTCGCCAGTTTCGTAGCGAGTTACACCTTTTGAAACAGTTTTTGCACTTGCATCCTTATTAGCACCAAATGCTTCTGGATTAGCCTTACGGAGTGCAATCAAGCCTTTGTATGTGTTGTATACGTCAGAATATTTTGTTGCAAAATCAAGGCGAATACCGTTTGTACTCTTTGATGCTGTATTTGACGTGTTGTAACTGTTTTCATTTCCGCGTTTTGTTCTAAGGAATTCCTGACCACCATTGATGAATGGTGTTCCCTGAGAAAGGAATATGTATGCAGCAGAAAGCTTATCCCATGCTTTGATAATATCAAGACCACCAGCACCAATCTTAGCTTCGCTAAAGAGATCTCCAGTTGTAGTCTGATCGCTTTCATTTCCTTTGAAATCCTGCCATCTGGAAATAGCAAGCTTATCGAACAATGTGTAGTTATCGTGACATTCTACATAATGCAAAGCAAGTCCAAGTTTACCAGTATCATTGCGTTTGTTTGGCCCAATTTTTCCTGTAAGACCTGTGATGATTGCAGAATCTTTAGAAGCATCCTGTACCTGACCTCTCTTGAATCCACCGAATTCAGCACCCTTAATTGCATCACGGAAGTCGTCATCAAATGCACCAACTCCAAGACCTGTTGATCCACTTACAGCCTGATTTGCACCGTTTACAACCATACATTCACCGCCAGTCCATGGTTCACCGTAAACCATAACTTTAGGGTCAATATCATAAAGTGCTGTATAGATTTCTAACATTGTTTCTTTTGCAAGAACGCCCATAAGGTCAAAACGGAATCCGTTAAAGTGGTAGTCAAGCATCCAGTGTTTCAAAGAATCAATGATATATTTCTTAGCCATTGGAGCTTCTGTATCAATTTCGTTTCCACAACCAGAACCATTAGAATATGAACCGTCATCCTTTATACGGTAGAAATATCCAGGAACTGTAGAATCGTAAAGGGAACCATCGCCTGTTCCGCTTGTATGGTTATATACAACGTCCATGATTACAGCAATTCCATTTTCATGGAATTTTTCAATAAGTTCACGAAGTTCACAAACAACTTGAGTACCGTCACCATAATCAACAGTTGCATAGCGTCCTTCTGGAGCATTGTAATGATATGGGTTGTAACCCCAGTTATAACCAGTATTAGCATCAGTTTCTGCGTGTTCAAATACAGGCAAAAGCTGAACGTGTGTTACACCAAGGTCTTTAATGTGGTTAATAACAGCAGTACTATCCGCAATTTCTTTATATTTACCAACGTTGTCAGCTGTAGTATAAGAATCACGTGCAGCCATTGTCCAGTCAGAAACATGCATTTCATAGATTACTGCGTTTTCATAAGAACCTTTGAATGGATTAACATAATCAGTCTTATTACCATAACTTGTTGAACCAGGAATTGCACTTGCATCTTTGTTGATATCAACAATCTGAGAAGCAATTGCATCAGCACTGATTGCTTTACCCCAGATATCAGAAACATAACGTGTAACGCCATCAGTTACAATCTTATATTTGTAATATGTGTTTCCTTCAACATCAGCTGTAGCAGACCATACATTAGTTTTGTCATCTTTTGTCATTGAAACAGTTTTTGCAACTGTGCCTTCAAGAGTTTCATCAGTTGTGCTTCCAATTGTGTTATTAGCAACAGATTTAGCATTGAAGTTACCAACATCTGCAGAAGATGCATAAAGAAGAACATCAATGCTTGTAGCTATTGGGTTCCAGGTTTTGAATGTTACTGTTGAACCATTGATTGTTGCACCAAGGTCATCGCCTGTGTATGCAGAAGCAGTCTTAACAAGAGCCCCAAGATCAACATTAATACCTTCAGCTGGTCCAAATTTATCATTTGTTACTGTATATGTTTTTCCCATTTCAAGATCCTGACCAAGAGTAAGCTTAATTACTTTTGCAGCATTTGCAGCCTTACTGTTTGTTTCATAGTTGATAGAATCAGTTACAGTGATTGTGTTTGCACCTTCTTTTACTACGAATCCACTTGCACCAGTTTCCGTATCAAGCCCATAAAGCTTGTTGATAGTAACTTTAATAGAAGATTTATCAAGAGCCTTTGCGCCATCAATCATTGGATTAATTTGAGAAGCTACAATGTATGTCTTATTTTCAGATTTTGAACCTTCCCCAGAAGTAATAAGGAAGTGTTTAGCACCAGATGAAGAACCAAGCTCACAGTCATTTGTCTGCCATGACCAGCTTTCACCAAGATTCTTTACGATTGCCTTGATGCTCTTTCCTGCATTCAATGCTTCAATAACATTTGCAGGTACTCCATCTGCACGATTTGTTCCATAGTAGAATACATGGTAACCAAGAGTAATTCCATTCTTTGTTACAGTTGTCATTGGAACTGTACTTGTAGTACCGCTATCAACCCAAAGATAAACAGTTCTGTCTGAATAATCTGTTTTTCCAGTTGCCTGAAAGAAAAGGATGTATTTATTATTTTCAGCATCGATATCATCTGCTACAGCAGCAGCGGCTGCAAATGCAGGGTCATTTACTTTTTCTTCCTCAAATTCGCCTACAGGAAGAGTCTTGAAATTATTTCCTCCTGTTATTGGAATAAACGGTATTGAAGATCCACCGCCTGATGAACACCCCATCATAAAAAGAGCTGCAAAACCTGCCAAAAGGCCAGCAACCTTTCCCATTTTTTTACTCATAATTTCCTCCTCGTGAGTAAAAGGACAAACTCTCTTTATAAAAAATTTTTAAAATTTTAAATAAAAATTTTTTATAAAGAAAATTTTACTGATTAATGTTTTGGAATTTAAAAAAAGACTTGGATTAAATAAAAAGGGATAAAACTTACCAAAAAGAGGCTGTCCAATAAGTTTGCATTATGGTGGTTGAGTTTATCGAAACCACCACATTTAGTGTAGCAGTCATTTCGACAAGCTCAATGACCGCTACACTCATTACTTTTGGGACAGCCCCTAATCTGCCTATAAGACAGTTTTTTAGAAATTAGTTCTATTCAGAAACAGCTTCTGAAATTTCACCTTCTGAAAGATCAAGAGTAGCTACATAATTACCAGCTTTAGTGATTTTTCCAGTGATATTAAAGTTTGCGCCACCAATTTTGATTTCACCAGTAGCTTTAGCGATATCATCATCTGCTTCTACACCGTAGTAACCACAACCTTCGAATGAAATTTCTTCATTTGGAGCTGCAACACCAGAAGTAATATTGATAACAGCTGTGTTATCAGCAATTACTGCATGAGGTGCTGTAGATACTTTAGCAGTACCACCCCAAGCACTAGTCCATCCTGGCCAGCCATCGAATGTTCCATGTACAAGAGCTGTTTGGCCATCTGCACCCTCAAAACCAGTAATCTTAAGTTGGAGTGTATATGCAAGAATTTCGTAAACCTTAGCATAAACTTTCTTTTCTGGAGTTGTTTTAATTACAATACGGTAAGCTTTGCCATCTTTCAAACCAGATACAGGAGCGTTGTCTCCAGATGATTCAAGTTCAACAAAATCTTCACCAACTTTAATAGTTGTTTTACCATAAGAATTTTTCCAACCTGGCTGTGAAATTTTAATTGCTGCTTCACCTGGTTCATGCCAAGTATGATTCTTAGTTGTGAAAGTAACATCTAAATGATAAGTCAATTCAGATGTTTTCTTGTCCAGTTCTGGATTGAAGAGAACCTGAGTACCTGGGAAACCAAACTGACATTTTTCTCCTCCAACAAGCAAATCATCACAACCTGTAACAAATTCACCGTCAAGATAGAATGGAGCTGGAGTATCTGCTGCAGGAGCATCACCGTCAACATTAACACTTGCTTTAAGAGATTTTTTATCTTCATCAACAATTGTGATTGTGATTTTGTATGCTGTTCCAACTTTCAATTTAGTAAGTTTAAAGTGACTTGGATCTGGGTCAGTAGAATAAACCATTGCAGCTTCGCCTTTTGGTTCGATTTTAACTGCATTGTCTTCATCTTTTTTCAAAGCACCACACCAGCGGTTGCCAGCTGTCCAGCTTCCTGCAACTTCTCGAATAGAAAACTGTTCATCTTCTGCACTAGCAGTAAATGTATATGTATATGTTGTTGCGTCAACTTTTGTTAAAGCCGAACCAGTCCATCCTTCAATGGTACCGCAGATATCTGCTCATCAAGGATTGTCTTTGTTTCGCCCATGATTAAAGCTACTTTTGCAGGATCCATATCGTTGTGCAAATCGCCTGAACAACTTACGAACATGCTGAGAGCTAAAACACTAGAAGCGAAAATTGAAAAAATCTTTTTCATATTTTTCCCCTATAAAGGTTTTTATTAGATTTCAACGAAATCTCAAAAGTAAAGCTATTGAGATGTGGAACTGCCTTGCGGCAGTCCACTATATTTCAATTCGCTTTCATCTAATCATTAGATATCCCAACGGATACCTACGCGTACAGCAGCACGGCCATCGTACCAGTCAACTGCATCGATGTTACCTGCGCCTTCTTTTGCAACTGAACCGTTTACGTTTGCACCGTCAAGGTTCAACTGATCCTGTCCGTCACCAAAGTGTTTGAATGGATCTGTGTTGTATACGAACTGAGCGTATACAGTTGGTTTCTTAAGCTTATCAAACTGTTTTGCAACACCTACAGCGAATGCAAATGGGTTGTTCAAATCTGAATTACCCTTAACAAGTCCGCTTACACCTGAGTTGAATGTCTGTCCGTACAGTGTTGTTGTTGTATATTCGTATCTGTCTTTGTATCCAGCAGCTTTAGCAGCGTCGTTGTCATTAACTGTCTTAAGTCCGAATGCAACTGTTGCTGTGAAGTTCTTAGCAAACTTAACTTGTCCTACCAAAGAATTGAAGAGACGAGCACCGTTTGTGTTGTCCATACCGTAGTAAACGTCAACTCCCTTGATAAGGTCAGAATCAAACTTCTTGCTAGCTGTTACACCGACTTTTGCAAGACGGAATTTGCTTTCTGTTGAAGAGTAATCATTTGAAGATACAAGGTAGTTTCCTACATCATCAGCAAATGAGTAGTCTCTGTAGTTCATTACTGAGTAAGCACCTACTGTAAGACCAAGATCTTGGAATGAGTAGCTTGCAGATGGTTTGAATGTCCACAAAGCACCACTGTCGATGTCATAGAGAGCGCGGTTGTCATCGAAACGAGCATCGTACCATGACTGGCGTCCTTCAGCAGCATTGTTTGAATATGCGTAAGCAACATCTGAATCTTCTACGAGTTCGTATGATCCGTCTGCTTTGTACTGTCTCTTTGTTGTGTGGAGCTTCTGCAATGGCATTTTTGCCTTTACGTTCAATCCAATTGAAAGTCCGTCGATTGGAGCAACTTTTGCATCTACTGCAACACGCTGTTCGTTCAATACACCGAGCTGATCAGAAAGGTCGAATGTAGCATCATCATGGTTTTCACGTACATAGAGCATAGAAGCCTGTGCACCACGGAAGCGGTATTCACCATTAACTTCAAACTTTTCTGCCTTGAAACCAACTTTTGCATTACCAGCAAAGTTCTGGATACCGTCTATGTTCTTGTTTCTGTAAAGAACGTCTGTTGAATATCCGAAGTAGTCGATTGTGTTTCCACCGTTACCATCTTCAGCATTCCATTTAGCAATTTCTTCTGAAGAAGCCTGGTGTGTAGCGAGCAATCCCTGTGCAGCGAAAGAAAGTTTTCCTGCATTAAGTTCGATTTCGTCTTTAGCACCAAGGATGAAGTCATGTTCAACTGGTTCGTAGAAAATAAAGTCACCGTTGTACATACCGTTTGTCTGGAAGTCGATTACGAGGTTATCCTTTTTAACTCCTGCCCATCCCCAGTAACCGTATTTTGTACCTTTACGGTCACCTGTTTTGTTAGGAGCAAATCCAATGTCAAATGTCAAACCTGTTTTTTCTTCAAGGAATGCAACTGCTTTGTCACCAAGGCTGAATACATTGAAACCACCAACATGGTGATAACCTGCATCCCAGTTACCTGTTACTGTTTTCCATGTGATTGCATCACGGAAAGCTGGTTTAGCATAGTTAAAACCTGTTACGAAGTTGATGTATGGAGTGTTGAAACCAAATTTGAGGTGTCCGAGGAATGGGTTTGAACCTGGTCCTGGAATTGAACCGAAATCTGGAGCATCGCTGTTGTTCTTTGATTTTGACATATAAGCAACTGGAGCAGCTACAAGTCCAGAAACAAGGTTTTTAAGTCCATCTTCAATGCTTACCATATCGTTACCATACTGGTCCTGACGATAGAGGTAGTTCAACTTTTCTGTCTTGTTACCTTCATAGTCTTCCATTTCTGTTTCTGCCAATGCAATTTCGATGTAGAGAGGGCAGTTAGGAAGGAAGTTTCCTACAAACTTGTTGTAAGATTTCATACCGATTGTTACAGAATCCAAATCAAGACCTTTCTTCTGTCCGAGTGATTCTGTGATTTTAAATCCACCAACTTCTGTTGTTTTTGTTGTTTTTTCCTGTGTGATTGTTGCACCACCAGCTGTTGTCTTAATCTTTGTAGGAGATGTCTTATCCTTTGATGTAAGGTAATTTCCCTGAACACCAATCATTGTCCAAGACACAAAGTTAATTTTAGCTTTAGCAGCTCCTGAATCGTCTCCGTCACCACCGAGAAGGTCAGCGATTACGATGTGGCTGTTTTTTCCGCCAAAACCATCATCTACGAAGTCTGGAGCGCGCAAGTCAGTTGTCCAGTTTCCGTCAGAAATGAACTTGTAACGACCTTCGTCACCAGCCTTGAAATTTACTGTG
>JAFOCI010000039.1 GCA_017381365.1 Treponema sp. | reverse complement strand
CAAATCGAAAAGTGCAAAAACGATAGAGACGGCAAAAACTAACGGATTTTAAAGAACACACCAAGCACGGCAACCGTAATCAGTAATTGTAAAATCACGAATTTAAGAAGAACCTGAGTTGCCGACCATCCCCTGTTTTTGCGCATGTGGTCATGCAGAGGGAAACGAACGTTTGGAAAAATCTTTATTTTAAAAAAGCGCAGCAAAGCAACTTTCAAAAGTCCCATTCCGCCGTTCAGGAAAATCACAGTAGAAGTAGCAAGAATCAGAAGAGGATTTCCGCTGATTAAAACAGCACAGCCGATAAAAAATCCAAGAGCACGGCTACCAGCATCTCCCATTAAAACATGACTAGGAAAAGCATTATGCCATAAATACCCCATCAAAACGCCGGCAAGCGCAAAAGTCATCAGTGCCCATTTTGCCCCGTCAGCAAGATGAGGTACAAGCAGGTATGCTGCAATATCCTTGTGACCAAGAATAAAATAGAAGATTGTCCCCAATGTAATCAAGGCAATAAGAACAAGAGTTCCACTCAAGCCATCTACGCCATCAGTACAGTTTGTTGTATTGATTGAAGCCCATAAAAGAATGACGCCAAGAATCAGATAAACAACAGGTTTTACAGTAACAGGGTGAGCAACAAAAGGAAGCCAGAAATGAACATTTCCGTCTGCAGAGGCTTTTTTTGCAGTCAGATACAAAAGACAAGAAGCGGCAATACTCAAGAGCAAATCAAGAAATGCTTTAAGATATTCACCCCAGCTGGATACGCTTTTATCATCAAGAAAGCCAGTCAGCATTGTAAGCCATGTAAGCAGAAGAATGCCAGCCTGACCAGACCCCATAGGAATTATAAGAAGAGCCAGAAGTGCAAAAATAGTTATAAAAACTGAACCTGCACCAGTTGGCTTTCCTTTTGCAGCTTCTGCAGTAAGAGTGAATTCTCTGCCACGGTCATGAGGAAGAAAATCATAGAATTTTGGCAGAAGAAAATATGTAGCAACAAAACCAGAGTAAAGTGCCAGTGCAATCAAGACCGTAAAGTACTGCAAAAGTCGTGCCGGTCCAAAAAAACTCTGAAGATAACTGCCCAAATAAAATAACATTTTTTTCCTCGATGCACTTTAGTTTCAGTGCTATATTGATAAGTGTTGAATGCCTGTAAAGACCATTGAAATTCCGTGTTCATTACAGAACTGAATAAAGTCCGCATCATTTGCAGCTCCACCAGTTTGAATAATGGCCTTAACACCAATATCTGCAATCGCTTTTGTTCTTTCATCAAAATTAATCACAGAATCGCTTACCAGAATTTCGGCATTTCTGTCACCGCAATTTACATTATTTTGAAAATATTCACGGGCATCTTCAAGTGCAAAGCGAACAGCTCTGCTTCGGCTGGTGTTGCCAGTAGAAATTCCGACTGCAGCAAAATCGTTAAGAACGATGGCGGCGTCAGATTTAGAAATCATTGAAAGCATTACTCCAAACGCCATAGAATCAGCCTGCTGCTGGGTAGGACGAGTCTGAGTTACAACATTCCATTTTTCAAAAATATCCCAGTCAGGCTGCTGAACAATAAGTCCGCCGTCTATTGAACGGGCTTCATAAAATTCACTGATAGGTTTAGAAGCAATTACAAGGCGCATATCTTTTTTCTGAGAAAGAATTTCCTTTGCTTCCCTGGAAAAATCTGGCGCAATAATAGCCCTAAAGTCGATTTTCAAGAGTTCTTCGGCGGCTTCTCTGTCTACAATGGAACTGCATCCAAAAGTTGCGCCGTCAAAAGAACTCGGATCACAGGCATAAGTTTTTCGCAAAGAATCAAGAAGGTTTGGTCCCAGTGCAGCACCAATAGGGTTAGTATTTTTTATTGCAACAGTAAAAACTGACCCAGCCGCCGGCGTAAACTGTGTTGTGAATGGATAATTGTTGCAGTCAAAACTTTCTACTGTAAAAGGAGTTTTTAAAATCTTAAGGAACAGACTGATGGATTTCCAGGCCGTAAAACAGTTTTCCAGAATATTTAAATTCAGTTCTTTTCCCTGAATTTTTTTTATTCCGCTTAATGCACCAACCTGATCATTAATAGAGTATAAGTAAGCTGTCTGGTGGTCATTCATTCCATGTCGCAGTTTTTCTGAGCGCTTAAAAGGAATCATGTAATAAGACGGATAAACGATTCCTTCTCCCTGCTGCAGAATTGAACAGGAACAGGTAGCATCATACGCAGATGTAAGATTCAGAGCCTTTCCCGCAAGATAAAGTTTGAATCTGGAGGAAATGCTGTCTGTCTTTATCTGAATGATAGCTTCTTCGTAATCTTCCGGATCAGTCAGAATTATTACGTTGTTGTAGTTTTTTGCGGCAGTTCGAATCATGCTGATTGAATTCAAATCAATGCAGTTGTCAGATTTGTCGTTTTCAAGAAAGTCATTCAGTTTTTGAAAAGCTGGCTGAATATTTACACATACAAGATTTACAAAAGCTTCTGTGTAATACTGACTGGACTGAATTGCACGGTTCGTTCTAAGAATCATGTCGCACAGTCTTGTAAAATTCGGGTTAGGAATATTTTTTTCTTCCAGAGAGCGGTCAACAGTAACAGCAATGTTCTGCGCCTTAAGAAAATCAGCAGTTGCTCCAGCAGAAATGATTTCCCATCCTTCGTGAACCAGAGATTGTGCAAGAGTAGCAAGCTTCTCAAAATTCTGAGTGTATAAAACGGCCTTTTTTTTCATAGTTCCATAATAACAGAAGTGAACAAATTGCAAAAGACATTCATAACCACTAGGTTCATCTGAGTGTATCTGAAAAAGTTTTTATGCTATACTTTCGCCATGGCATTTAGAATTCAGTGGGATGATGTTCCAGAAAAAGCCGATGCAGACAATTTTGCTTCTCTTTATTCGATGGAAAAAGATTCTGAAAATTCAGTTAATCAGGCAGATTCTTCCAGTTCTGAAGAAAAGGAAAAACATATTTTTATCGAAGGCGACAATTATCCAGCCCTGAAATTTTTACAGAAAGATTATTCCGGCAAAATTGATTTTATCTACATCGATCCGCCATACAACACAGGAAAAACGAATTTTACATATAATGATTCTTTCAACGTGGATTCCTGGCTAAGCTTTATGAACCGCAGACTTCAGATTGCAAAAGACTTACTTTCAGAACGGGGTTGCATTTTTATTGCAATTGGTCAGGAAGAACTTTACCGCCTGAAGCTTTTGTGTGACCAGATTTTTGGCGAAGAAAATTTTATTAACGATTTCATGTGGCTGCACGGAAAAGGCAAAAAAGACAGCTTCAGCCGCACAATGCAGCAGTCCAACATCTGTTACGCAAAAAACAGAAAAAAACTAAAAGCATTTTCAGATTATGAAATTACAGACTGGGCAAAAAACAATCTTGATGATGATGAGCGGGGAAACTGGTTCAGCGGCAGCATCAGCTTTTCAGAAGAACGTTCAAATTCTGAACATCCGAATTTCTACGAAATAATTTCTCCCAGCGGAGTAAAATGGAACCGCCAGTGGCTCATAAAAAAAGCCGAAATGGAAAATCTTCTGGCGCAGAACAAAATTTACTGGGGCCAGTCACCAGAATACAACAACGTACCCCGCAGAAAAATCTTTAATGGCGAAAAAACAGAAATCATTCCAAAAAACATAATTGACGGAGCCGAAAGTACTAGAAGCGCCCAGAATCATGTGGATGCACTTTTAGGTGAAAAAAACAGCTTTGATAATCCCAAGCCCGTAAACCTTATTCAGCATTTAATCCAAATTACAGGAATGCCAGACAACATTACAGTGCTGGACTTTTTCGCAGGCAGCGGAACCACATTCGAAGCCGTAATCCGTCAGAACCAGCAGGACAACGGAAAGCGCCGCTGCATTATCATTCAAAAACCAGAAAAAATCGAAAAATCCCCGCTTTATAAAAACATCGCACATCTCTGCTTTACCCGCATAAAAAAAATAATCCCGCCACAAGACGGGATTGAATATTACAGATGTACTGAAAATTCTAAAAAATAGTGCAAAGGCAAAAGTAGTTCCCCCCTGCGCAATTTTCTCTACTTAAACAATCTGCGGCATTCAAGATAGAATCGCTTTTCGTCCGCTTCACCCATGCTAAAGCTTTTTCTAGGAAGAGGACCGCGCCCATTGATAGTCGCAAAGAAACTATCCTTAGCCACAGGAGGCAAAAGAACGCCAGTTGCGTTTTCCATAGCGCCAAGTCTGAAAATTTCAGCAGCACCATGAATGTAATCAATCTCTGGTTTTGCGATTTTGCCATTTTCGTTACAAACGTTATCAGACACATTCTTAAGGAATTCGTCCAGCGCAGGCTGCAGCTGACTTACAGCAAGATCCGTAATTTTTGTAGAAAGCAAAGTGTAAACCTGTTTTCCACCTTTCAGATATGCAAACCCAAAATCAGCACAGCTGTCTTTTACAGCTTTTTCCAGCTCATCAGCAGAATTCAAATCCTTAGTCGTTCCGCCCAGCTTTTCAGCCAAAGCAGCAATAAGGGCTTCAGAATCCACATTAAAAAGCACACGATGAATCGGTTCAAAAGTAAGCCCTGAATCATAAATGTTTACGATTTCAACAAGGGCATAGCGTACGCTGCAATCGCAGTCATCACCAGCTTCCGGATGTTCTTTTTTATATTCATCCCACACAGCCTTTGCAGTTGCAAGAGAATGGTTTCCATCACCAACAGCAAAAAGAAAAACAGATCCGTCTTCCGCTGTATTTGCCGCAGCAAGCTTTTCCAGTGCGCCACGAACATATTCCACATCAGACTCAGCTTTTACAGCCCAGCCAGAAATGCTTCCAGAATTCTGCATCATGTTTCCAGAATACAAAGGTTTGCCAGACTTAACTCGTTCCCCAGTTCCTTCAACAAGAGAATGTTCAGGATCATTCACCAGAAGCATAATATGAGGCAGTTCCAGCGGAGCACCACGGCGGATTTCCATTCTTGGAGGAATACGCTCAACAATAGTTGCTTCCGTAGCCCGAATCAAAGCCTTGCTGAAAGGTTTCCACTCGTAAGTTTCCAAATCAATGGCACAAACAAGCCCATGACGCACACGACCATAAGCAGTTTTTCGCTCAACATAAACGAATTCCTTTTCAGCAGCACCAAAAACACCGCCGTCAAGATATTCTTTCATAGTCCTGCGGATTTTTTCAATACGCTCAGGTTTATCCTGGTCATTAAGATAAACTTCCGGCAAAATAATATTCAAAGTGCTAGGTTTATCCGCAGCAGCTTTCTCAACATTTTTCCAATATTCTCTATCCTGAGTGTACTGGTCACAGGCAACAACAGCCCAGCTTTCCACATCAAGATTTTCAGGCAATAAAATTTCAGGGATGCGAACTCCCATTTCACTAAAATTCTTCATGTCTTCTATAATACTAAATTTATTTTTAGAGTGATAGAGTTAAAAATCTTTTTTTTTCGGGCGCGAATCCTTTTTGCAAGGGGAGTTCCAGGCTTCCGCTAACGCTCATTACTCCGCTTCACTTCGTTACGCTCCGCAACTCGCCTTTCAGGCTCGGCCTTCCATTCCCCCGCGCAGATTTTTCTCAAAAAAAATTCCAGTTGCAACAACTAGCAAGCGATGGTTGCCCATGCAAACGGTGGTTGCCCATACAAACGGTGGTTGAGCCTGTCGAAACCACCACATTTAGTGTAGCAGTCATTTCGACAGGTGGTTCCTGAGCCTGTTGAAGGGTTTAATGAGCGCTACACTAAATACTTATTAGACAGCCCCTTTTTTTGCATTAGTGGAGCTGAAACTTTTGTTATTTGATTATAATTAAATGGCTACTCTGCTGATTTTATACTCATCATTATGAATATTCTGTTCATCTTTAGTTTTATAATATCGGTTTAAGAAGTCCACTATCGAATAACCGATTTCTTTTGCCAGATTTACAGGAACAGCATTTCCAATTTGTTTATATTGTCTTGACATTGAACCTTCAAATTCCCAGTTATCTGGAAAAGTTTGAATACGAGCATATTCTCTAATGGTAAAAGGTCTAGTTTCGTCGGGATGACAACGTTCTGTTTGTTTTTGCGCAGGTGCACATGTTAATGTCAAACATGGTTCATCCCAGGAAATTCTTCGTGCCATACCAGTTTTTCCACCGCCTAAGTAATAACTTTTCTGCATATATTTTTTTTGAATTTCAACAGGTAAATCCCGCCAATAGCCTCCAGGAGGAACTAATTCCAAGACTTTTCGTTTTTTTTCAGGATATTTCTCGCCTTCCGATTTTGGAACATCACAATCGAATAATGGTCCTTTTTTTAAGGCATCTTTTGTAGTATAAATATGGCGACTTGGTTTTGGGTAAAAGAACTCTGTTGAAATGTCATTTCTTATACCAACTAGTATCATTCTTTCTCTTTTTTGTGGAACTTTATAATAAATTGCTTTTAAAACTTGCGGTTTTAAAACTGTGTATCCAAGTTCTGTAAGAACATCTATCATACCTTTTATAGTTTTTCCATTGTCATGGGACAGTAATCCTCGAACATTTTCTCCTACGCAGATTTTAGGTTTAATTTCTTTTACAGCCCTTGCCCATTCAAAAAACAAAGTTCCACGAGCATCTTCAAAACCCAATTTTTTACCTGCATAACTAAAAGCTTGACATGGAAATCCGCCGGTAACAACATCAACTTTTCCTTGATAGATAGAAAAATCTATGTTATGAATGTCGCCTTCGATAACATTCCATTCAGGACGATTCTTTTTCAGAGTTTTACAAGCGACATCGTCATATTCATTTAACATAACATGATGTAAACCAGCTTCTTCTAAACCTAGTGCAAGACCACCGGCACCAGCAAAAAGTTCGATAGAAGTATAGTGGTTATTCGGTTTTACGGCATTATCAGCATTTTTTGATTCTGGGAAAAATAATTCTAATTGTTCACAAATTTGTAATTCAGTTTCTGTATAATATCGATATCCTGAAATTCCATTTCTTCTTGCTTTTAATTTTCCTGAATTATCCCATCTTCTCAAAGTATCTTTTGAAACAGAAAGTAAATCTGCAAATTGTTCGAGAGTATACATATCTGATTCATTATTCATAATAACCACCTTATGCAAGATTATGCATGGTTATTATTCATTTGTCAAGAAATCTTATTTTTCAGAAATTTCTTTTATTTCTTCTGTTTCTGCAAGTTGCTTTATAATGTCATCGAGTTGTTCTTTAAAATTTGTTTCCGAAACAACAGAACCAACAGCGTTAATTAAGTCATTATAAAAGTTTTCATCGCCAGTTAAATGATACCAAAACTCTTTACCTGCTAAAACTGGAATATTGTAATCTTTCGAAAGACGTCTATAGTGACCACTCAATTCATCAGAAGAACCATAAATAACACCGACAATTAAATCATCAATTCCGATTTTTAAAGAATTTGTTCTTGCCAAGTTTTTGACACTTTTGAAATGATGAGAAATTGTTTCAACATCATCTTTGTTAATAGTATTTGGACCAGCCTTTAATTGACAGTATTTATGAGAGCCGTCTATTGCATCTTCAAACTCTATGTCCATTCCGCTTGTTGTACTTGCAAATGAAGAAAGAACTTCTGTTGTAAATTTTTGAATTCCAGTACCAAAAGTTGTATTAATCGAAGTTCCCAATGCTCGTGGATAAATTAAAACTTTAGCTATACTTTCTGGTTTTGCATTACCTGTAAGAAAATAAGCTAAATAAGATGCAAGAAATGGATTTACATTAAATTCCTTTATAGATGTCAATTTTTGGGTGTTGACTTGATGTTGTTCCATTATACTTTTTTTGAACCATTCTTTAGACTTTTCTAATATTTCTGCTTTCTTTTCTGCATCCATGACATTATCCTCATAATATAATACCATATTATACACAGGATATCATGTACTGTCTTTTAAAGCATGACTCTTTATGTGAAGATTTTTTTTCGGGCGCGAATCCTTTTTGCAAGGGGAGTTCCAGGCTTCCGCTAACGCTCATTACTCCGCTTCACTTCGCTCCGCAACTCGCCTTTCAGGCTCGGCCTTCCATTCCCCCGCGCAGTCTCATCGCAGAACCATTACAGAACAGGCATCCACATAGGAAAAATCAACCGCAGATGAACGCAGATAAAAAATCCACAGAGGACACAGAGGAACACCGAGAAAAATTTGACGCAGATGCACGCAGATATCCGCAGATAAAAAAAATCCGGTGGTTGAGATGTCTTGATATATACATAAGAAATGATGTACTCTGATTCTACGGAATCAGGGAGTCGGCGGAAGGAAGAGACAAACAATGAAGAATGCATTTCTTTGAATTCCATTGCTTCGAGGTTTTGTCTCAATAATGGAGATATATTTATGAAAAATACAAAAATACTATTCAAAATCATTTTTCTCGCATGTGCATTTTTCTCTGTGTTTGGGTGTATGAAGGAAACCGAAGACAAGACAATGCAAGTTATTGCTTTGTCTAGGAGTGTAGAAACACCTGGTGAAAGCTCATCAACAGATGTTTCTGCTCATGATTTCGTATTAAAGTCTACTGAAACATTATCAAATATTGTGAAAATAAAAGGCACTTCGCGAACTTTTACTCATAAATATTTTGTTTATCGCTGTTCAAAATGCGGTGTATCTTATGATACAAGATACGACATTGATTTTTTTTCGGATTATAAAACCGTTGGCTACGCTAATTCTACTGCTGCTCAATTAAATGTAATTAAAAGAAATAGTTATCGTTCAACCTCGAAAAATGCTATAGGTTCAATCTGTAGATAGATTTAATATTTTTTGTAGATTTGCAGTGTATAGTGATTGCAATTTTAGATTTCACTAAAAAAAATCCTTGTTGCTGATTTTTTAGCGGTGTTAAATTTTAGAGAGTTGTCAACCAAATCCAATCTGGTCGATATATAATCATTATTAAGATAAAAGAAAAATGCATGCAACTAAACAAAATCAATTAGAATACTTTTCAAACATCTGTTTCTAAATAAATTTCTTTTTGAATAATGTTGTTTTTTATCGGCTTTACTGTTATATTAAAAATGCAGGCAACAAGTGTGACTGCGCGAGCGTTAAAGTAAGGTGTTGTGCCGACATGCAGTGCCTTATCAGTTCCATAAGGGTTCGGCATTTACCGCCAGTCGGCTAGATTGGTAACAGTCAAAAGAAAATGTCTTTATTTTATATCCTGCTTTTTGAATAAAGCAGGATTTTTTTTTATTTTAAGGTTCGTAATTTGGAGATTTTAGGTAAGGCTGCGACAGCATTTAATAGGCTTTTGGGTATAAAATACGAAATTGTTCTCGGCAAAAAAGGCAAAACTACAACATTTACAATTTCTTTTGAAAAGCATGAATTTTATCATGTCGCTGGGCTGCAATATTTAACAGATGTTCGGGAATTAAAAACAGATCGTTCTTCGTTGTTTAATCGTATGCTTACAGACGATACATTCAGATTAAAGATTCTAAATTCCTGTTTTATTGACAAGATTACAGATCGTATAAATCAACTTATTAATCTCGAAAATTTTATAGACAGCAATGACACTATTTTCAAATACACAGAAAATGTAAATCCTTATTCTAAAATTAAAGCTGATTTCTTATTAATGAATAAAAATGTAAAATACAATTTATTTTTATTTCTTGCATATAAACAAGAGGGTGTATGTTTTTGTCGTTCTTTATTTTCGGACAATCGACTTGATTATTCTAAAAATCAAATAACAATGGCATTACTTTATAAAAGAAAAACATTTCTTAAAACTCCCAAGGAAATTGTACTTTTTGACAGTGTTTCACAAGGAAAAGTAAATTAATTTTTATGAATATTATGCAGGTGTATTTTTGAGTAATTAAAAAAACTCTGCGCACTCTGTGGATTAAAAAATCCGCGTTCATCCTCGGTTATCTGCGTCAAAAAAAATCCGTGTCCCATCTGTGGCTAAAAAAACACTCTGTGCATCTCTGCGCTCTCCGCGCCTTCTGTGTATAAAAAAAATCTGTGCCCATCTGTGTCCATCTGTGGATAAGTATCTCTATGGATAAAAAAATCCTGTGGAAAAATCCCAATCCGCTATGCTATAATAATTCCATGCCATCAATCGGATTAGGACAGATACAATCTACTTCTCAAATACAGACACAACGTCTTTCGCAGCAGCAGATTCAATCACTCAAGATAATCGGCATGAGCACGTCAGATTTGCGCCAGGAAATCTTAAATGCAGTAGAAGAAAATCCTGCTCTGGAAATAGTCAGCGATGTAAGCAATGATGGAATAAATCTTATAAAAAGGCGCTCAGAACAGTCTTCCGTGCGGACAGGAATTTCTTCCGCCGCAGGTTCCGCCGCCGCAGACGAATATCAGTCAATGCTGGAAAATGTGTCCGCTCCGGAACAGACCTTGCAGGAACATCTTTTGCAGCAGCTGAACATGACAAATCTTTCGGAAACAGAATTTTCTCTCTGCAAAAAAATCATAGAAAATCTGGATGAAAAAGGCTTTTACATATTTGCACCAGTTTCATTACTAGAACAGAATAATCCGCTGCACACAGAAAGTCTTCTTGAAAACTGCATTAATAAAGTCCGTCATTTTGACCCGGCAGGAATCTGCTGTGCAAACATAGCCGAAAGTCTGGAAATTCAGGCACTTCTGGAAAAAGAACAGAACAATCCCTGTCCGCCACTGGCACTTTTCATTCTTCATGGACATCTTGATTTTCTGGAAAATTCATCTCCAGAAAAAATCAAAAAAAAGATTCTGGATTATCTGCAGAACGTAAAAAATCTTGCCTTCAGAACTCCAGAACCTTTTGAACCGGAAAAATCTGAAGTCACTGCAGAAAAAATTCAGGAAGCGGTTAATTTCATCAGTTCATTAAATCCTCATCCTTATGGGGAATTCCGTAAAAGTCATATAAATTTTACCCGTCCAGATATTTACGTTGTCCGCCAGCAGGGGATGCTTGAAACCGATAACTTTGAAAAAGGTCTGATAAAAGATTCAGATGATTCGTATTTTAAAATTCTTCCAGCAAATGACACTCTGCCCGTGGTTTCTGTTTCCAGAACTTATGAAGAACTTTCAAATTCAATAAAGGATGAAGAACAATTCCAGACTGCAAAAATTCAGTTAAAATCCGCAGAAAATTTTGTTGACCTTATAAATTTCAGAAATCAGGTGCTGGTAAAAAGCTGCTGTCATCTTGTAAAAAGTCAGATTGATTTTTTTCGCAAAGGTCCCGGAAATCTGGTTCCAATAAATCAAAAACAATTCGCAGAAATTACAGAAGTTCATGAATCAACTGTGTCCCGTATGGCAGACAGCAAGTTCATTCAGTGTGACTGGGGGTTGTTTCCGTTTAAATATTTCTTTTCAAATGCAATTCAAAAGAAAGTCACTTTGTCAGATATTTCTTCAAATGATATTTCTACTTCTGTTTCCACCGATACAGTTCGTCACGAAATTGAAGAAATTCTAAAAAATCAGAAGCCTGGCGAAAAGCGTCTTTCCGACCAGAAAATCGCAGACATTCTTAAGTCAAAAGGCTACGAAATTGCCCGCCGAACAGTTTCAAAATACCGCACTCAGCTTAATATTTCATCAAGTTACAACCGCTGAATTCTGGCAGGACAGCATCTCTTTACTGTCCTGGTCTGCACATAATTTCCACCAAATTGCATTTTTTCCATTGCTAAAATTACGTGGTATTAGTATAGTGTTTGTATGCTCAACAAAAAACTGACAGTTCTAGATCTTCTGGATTTGGATTTACCAGGTCACGATGCCCTCGAGTTAAAATGCATTGCCGGGCGTCGGGGTTTGCCACGTGCAATCAGTGTTCCTGACGTAAATCGTCCGGGGCTTGCGCTTTCAGGTTTTTTTGATGCCTTTGCTTACGAACGTGTTCAGCTTTTTGGTCGCGGAGAAACAGCTTATCTTCAAAAACTTCACAACGAAAACAATAACGATAATCTCCGTACTCTTTTCAGCTATAAATTGCCTTGCTGCGTTTTTTCAACAAGCCGTGAACCAACACCGGAATTCCTTCAGTATGCGGAAGAAGCCTGTTGTCCGATTTTGCAGACTTCTCTTTATTCAACAGATTTTTCAGGTCGTCTTCTTCGTGTTTTCTCTAACTTTTTCTTACCAACAAAAACTATTCATGGCGTTCTTGTAGAAGTATACGGTGTAGGCATTCTTCTAACAGGTCGTTCTGGTGTAGGTAAGAGCGAAACGGCTCTTGAACTGGTAGAGCGCGGTCATCGTCTTGTTGCCGATGATATCGTAGAAGTTCGCTGCAAAAATGGTAATATTATTACCGGGCAGGGTGCAAATTCACTTATTTCTCACCACATGGAAATCCGCGGACTTGGAATCATAAATATTTCCAAACTTTATGGGGTTGGTGCCATCCGTGATCAGAAGGAAGTTCAGCTGGTAGTTCGTCTGGAGGAATGGGATTCAAACAAAAGCTATGACCGTCTTGGTGTAGACCAGCAGGATATGGATATTCTTGGCGTAAAAGTTCCAGCCATAGACATTCCTGTACGCCCAGGACGAAATCTGCCGATTATTATAGAAGCAGCTGCTATGAATGAACGTCTTAAAAAAATGGGATATAACTCAGCCCGTGATTTTAATCAGAACGTTCTTAAATGGATTGAAAATGGAGAAGCTCAAAGGGCATTCTCTGGCAATGAAGATAAATATTGATTTTAGAATCAAAAAAAATATATAAGGAAAAACTATGACTGAAAAACTTCTTACTGTTAAAAACCGTGCTGGTATTCACGCTCGTCCTGCAGCAATTATTGCTCAGACAGCAAACAAATTTGCCTGCGAAGTATCTCTTTCCCGCGATGATACAACTGTAAACGCAAAATCAATCATGGGTGTTATTACAATGGCAGCTGGGTACAATACTGTTTTGACACTTCATACAGACGGCGCAGATGAAAAAGAAGCTGCAGAAGCAATCGTTGCTTTGTTTGATTCAAAATTTGAAGAAGAATAAAAAAGGAAAGCTAATGAGACAGATTACAGATCGACAGAGAGAAGTATTAATTTTTATAGCTGAATTTACTGAAGAAAATGTGTATCCTCCTACAGTACGAGAAATCAGCGACCATTTTAAAATTTCCTTAAGAGCTGTTCAGGATCATATAGCTGCACTTCAAAAAAAGGGATATCTATCTACAGAGCAGAAACGTTCTCGTTCTATCAGAATTCTTGTAGACGAACGCAAAAAAGAAGATCAACTTTATGTTAATAAAATTCCTTTGCTGGGTACAGTTGCGGCAGGAAAACCTCTTCTATGTGAAGAAAATCTTGACGGTTACGTAAACCTTACAGAGCCGTTTATCCGTCCGGAAAAAAATTATTTTGCGCTGCGAGTTCGTGGAACAAGCATGATAGATGCCGGCATTCTGGAAGGCGACCTTGCAATCATAGAACAGTCTTCAACAGCATTGGATGGCCAGATTGTAGTTGCAGTGCTTGATGACGCAATCACATTAAAAAGATATTACAAGGAAGCTTCCCGCGTAAGACTTCAGCCAGAAAATTCAACAATGCAGCCTATTTACTGTCAGGATGTGCGCATTGTAGGAATCCTTTCAAATATCGTAAGAACTTACTAAATGGCAGCTTCGGTTTATCTTTATACTGGTCCCGAAATTGGTGAACAGAATGATGCAGTTCAGAAAATAAAAGCTTCTCTTAAAAAAAAGTTTGGCGAAATCGAAGAATATTCGTTTTATGCAAATGAAACTCCTGCTGCGGAATTTATGACAGTTTTGCAGAATGAATCCCTTTTTGCTTCTGCAACCTGCGTCGTAGTAAAAAATGCCGATGTCATAAAGAAAAAAGATGAAATTGAAATAATTACTGGCTGGATAGCTGCTTCATCATCAGAAACAAATGTTTTGATTCTTCAGTCGGAAGAAATAGCAGTAGATTCAAAAATAGAAAAAGCAGTTCCACCTCAGAATAAAAAAGTTTTCTGGGAAATGTTTGAAAGCGATAAAATTTCCTGGATTAACAATTTTTTCAGAAAAAACGGTTATACCATTACAGAGGAAGCAGTTTCCTCAATATTGGAAATGATAGAAAACAATACTGCTGCGCTCAAAAACGAATGTTCCCGCTTTTTTGTTCTATTCAAGAACGACCATCAGATTACAGTAGAAGATGTAGAGGCTGTTCTTTCTCATACTCGGGAAGAAAATGCGTTTTCACTTTTTGCAGAAATGGCATCCGCCTCTGATGATACTGTTTCCAGATTTGAAAAATCTTTGGAAATTCTACAGAAAATCAGACTTTCAAAAGAAAATTCTTCTGTGATGATTATTGCGGGGCTAACTTCATGTTTCAGAAAACTATCTGTCTGGCATAAATTAAAGGCAGAAAACAAAACTGATGATTTCAATCTTAAAATAAACGGTTTTTCAAGTAAAAAGATGAAGACTCAATACGGTTCTGCATCAAAGCTGTGGACTGCCGGCCAGACAACAGCAATTCTTGCAGTTCTTGCGTCTGCGGATATGTCAATTCGTTCTGGAGGCAATCTAATGGAAGACGTTCTCCTCCAGAAACTTATTTACGAAATCGTTGTAAAGAAAGGCGCAACAAGCGCAGTTTATGATTTTGCGTTAGACTGATAAAAGTTCGTTTAAAGCTGTTTTAAGCGCTTCAAGTTCTTCATCAGTTAGCGTGATTCCTTTGCCCATCTTCTGGTGGTCAGGAGCCCAGCTTCTTAAATCATATTTAGCAGGTCTTCCACCCCAACTGACTTTATTTAATTCCAAAGTCCATCCGCTTTTTGAAGTTGAAATTACTTTCAGCTGTTCTGTAATCTGAAATGAAAATTCATCAGCCATATTTTCCTCCAATTTTTTTGTAGAATCAATTTTATAAATTGTTCGAATTTCGAATTTTAATTGGTAATGCATAAAATTGATTTTTATAATCGCATTTGCATTATGAAAATACTGCCAGTCAGAAAGCGACTGTCAAAACCGCTAGCTAGCGTCGCTACATGCGCAAGTCGGCAAGGAAACTACCGTTTCCGACTTGCGAATGTTTT
>JAFOCI010000038.1 GCA_017381365.1 Treponema sp. | reverse complement strand
TATGAACCTATTAAAGGGTTTAGATTTGCCTGTCGCAACAAAAAAGAAGAATCTTACAATAGGCAACAAACAGACACTCTGTTTAAAAAACGAAAAATGTCTGCTTTACGCATTGCAGAATCTATAATGCGTTTGCCCTGACAGTAGAGCTTTAGCCATTATATTTCTAATATATGTAGCGGCAGTAGCATCTTCAGCAGGAAGATCATCGTTTGAACAAGCTGCAAGCTTAAGCTTATAACTTGAAATAGAAAGATCAACGTCAACTGTACCAGTTACACCATCACCACTGTCATTAAAAGTTTTAATCTGTGGTTTATTGATAGATGTGTTGCTGGCTGCATTAATCTGATCTGTTCCCCAGAAATAGAAAGTAAGCTTAGAAGCATCAATTGCCTGAGGCAAAATAGTTCGGCTTTCACCAAAATTGATCAACTCTTCATCATTTGTTGCATAGATTTTCAATTGCTTAATCTGACCAGAAGTTGATGAATTGCTGTTATTGTTAAGCAATGAAGCTAACAGGGCTTTATTATTCATTGAGCCACCAACATCATTGCTACATCCAACCAGCAAAACGGCCAGAACAGATAATGCAACTGCAATCTTTTTTGAAAGATTTTTCATGTTATTTCCTCCGTTTATAAAAATCAATTTATAAAACATTCTGTTTTTCATAGTAACTGCGGATTTAATTTCTTAAATCACCCAGTGTCATTGGATCTAGGATCACGTGGATCAATAATCGTTGTACCATCATCACGTTTATAATTGTAATGTTCGTATACAATTAAACCACATACATCCTCGTACTTGTTACCCTCCCTGTCTCGCAAAGTTAAAGTAAGCTGGTAAGTCTTTGGTTCCAGTCCGCTGTCCGGAATATAAATTACGAATTCCCTTTCATTGTATTCAGAAGCATTTGTTGTTCCGTCCCAATATTTGGCAATCGTAACTACCGCATATCCTTTTGAAGGATCTCTGACTGTCCATGAATAAGCATAGCAGTCAGGTGGCGCAGCAAGATTTAATGTTCCGTCATCGTAGACAAAGTATTCTTCAAAAAGCATTTCATCTTGATTGAAGTCAATGTCTCCTGGCTTCTTCTGTGTTTCATCTTCATGCTGAGCCTGTTCGCTCTGCATCTGACTCAGATACTCCAATATAGTGTTCTTTTTATAATTTTCATTATATTGGTCAGTAAGGTCATCAAGGCTGTTTACACAAGAAGAGAAACCCGACAGTAATAGGATAAGACATAAAAAATAAATCCGCAACTTTTTTTTCATATCTCTATTCCACTTACCAAACGAATTACATTTTTATTGTAATCAGGTCCCAGCACAGGCAGATTCAATAAAAAATCCCTATAAAAAATAAAAATTTCGCTATTTTCCCTTTCGCTATACTCCTGTTTTTTTAAGAGATTTTTGTGAGAATTATATGTTAATTTGGTGATAGAAAACTTCTTCATAAAACAAACATTGAATACGAAAAGATTTTAAGGCATAAAACCTTATTTGTCGAATTTTTTTTATAATCCTCCGTTATCTTTATCGGCAGAAAAGACTATAAACTTTAGTTTTATGTTGAATATAAGTAATAAAAGAGAAGAACTGTGGTTTCGATAAACTCAACCACCGTAATGCAAACTTATTGGACAGCCTCTAACTTCTTCCACAGCTTTCTTACGAAAACTGACCACAGGCTGCTGAACTATCGCTGGTCATTTGACAGAATATATATTACTTTTTTTGTTTTGGCTGAGTATCTTTTGAATTCTGCGGTGCTGCGTTCAGTTTTTCCGGGTAAATGCGTTTTGTAAGCTTCCAGTTGTAACCAACACCCAGCAGCACCTCTATGCCAATTGCCGTATTATATTTAGCCGTAACATTTACAAGAAGATCTTTCCATCCAAACGAGAACGTATCTCCCATTTCAAAAGCAAATCCACCTTTTGTAATGATTGTATTGCTTCCGGAACTTCCGTTCCACAATGATTCATAAGAGAAACCAATATCAATTTCTTCTCTAAAATAGAAATCAGTGTTCTTAAATGGCACTATGTAGAATCCTACCGGGAACATTGTTGTAATTGCAAACAGATACGGATCCTGAAGTTTTACATTATTAACTTTATAAGTGTAAGGATATTCTCCTGTTGGGAAACTGAACTGGAATCCGCTCCTTATTCCTGCATAGGCAGAAGGAATTTTTGGAATTTCTGCAAATACATAACCTATTTCTGCCGCATATCCGTGGACATAAGGATGCTTTTGAATCAGATAATTCATTCTTAAATCAAGAGAATGACCTTTTCTGTACTTGTAATATTTATCTGCGTCTATTGCAGTTTTATTATTCTTATCTTTCTTGTTTTTATCAGATTTATTTGACTGATCAGACTGTCCGTCACCCTTTGAATTTCTCTTTGGAGGTTCCATTGCGCCATCACGAATTGTTGGTGCCGATTTTTCGTCTTTTTCTACAAATTCATCAAGATTTATAAGGAAAATTTCACCTTTGTGATCTCCTACCAAAGCACGTTTTCCAGTTAAATCAAGCTTTATAGATGTAATTTTGCCGCTTTCCAATGGAGGTAAAGAACCGATATAGGTTTTGTTCTTTACATCAATATAATCCATTCCGTTATTTTCATTTACAACAACAAGATAATTACCCTTTGGATCCAAATCGTAATCTACGATACTGGAACTTGTTTTTATCATTGTTAAATTATCTGCATCAACAGCGCCACCGTTTTGATTCAGAAAGTCACGGATGCCAATTGTATCTTTATCTACAGGATAAACGATTTTATCGCCGTCAAAAACAATCTTCTGATTTTTCCGACTGTAGAAATTAAAACCAACCACCATTTTATACGTATCAACGTTCCAGACATAAGCCATTCCAGACTGAGTTCCAGTTACAACAAATTTATTATTCTCACTAAAACTTACTGTATAAACTGGACTTTTTACGCCTTCTATAACTTTTTCGCTGAACTCATTTTTTAATATCTGATGCTGACGGAGAATATGAATATCGCCAAAGCGGTCACCAAAGGCAATATTATTGCCATTATTGCTGAAATCAATTCCAAAAACTTTTCCTGCATAATCATAACCGCTTACAGTATTCAGTTCTGTATAAGGATTATTCCAGAAATACATTTCACCGTTTTCTGTCTGAGCAATTATTATGTCAGCTTCATTAGAATACGAAGAAATAAATTTTGAAGTTGTAAAATTATTATAAGGAGAATTTATTGTTTTTATAATACTAAATCTTGTTGTGTCACGAACTATTAATTTATCTTCTTCAATATATGAAAAAATCTTATCCTGATTACCCCATTGAAGACAATATACAGGCTCTGGAGTAACAATAATTGGCATAGGATATTCCTTTGCAGACAAAAAACCCGCAATCCCTGAAAATAACAGGAAAACTAATGAGAACTTCCTATTGTTTTTTAAGCAGACATCCTTCAATTAAGTTTTACCAATCTATATTTAGACTTCTCCATTTTTTTATCGGCATATTTTCGTTAAATCTTTATTCTGTTTTTGACATTGATTTTCTATTATTGTAATATATAAGTGAGGTTTTTATGAAAAAAAAATTAATTATTTTTTCTTTTATTTTATTTTTTAAGATTTTTTCATATGCTGAAAGCGATTTTCTTATGTTTGAATCAGCTTTTAAAGATATCAGCAATAAAACACAGGACTTTCTTCCTGAAAGTTCTACACTTCTTTCCTTTCAACCAGATGCTTTTATCGGCAATTTTTTTCCATCAATTCCTCCAAGATTTACAGTAGGAATTTCTGCCAGCGTTACAACTGTAGACACCCGCTTTGTTGCTGATGATTTTACAGCAATGATAAACGACATAATCAGTCTTGTTCCAGATGATTATTCTCCAAACGTAAAATTTTCCATTCCCCAAAGAATTTTTCTTCCAAATGCCGCTGCACAAATAAGAATTGGGGGTTTTTTCCTTCCTTTTGATTTTGGCGTTTTTGGTGTAACTACTACAGATAATCTTATAAATAACATTACTTTTGATGATTTTTCCATGGATCTTGCCTACACTAGTGTTGGTGGTGACATAAGATATGCAATTTTTGAAGGCAGAAACATACTGCCAAAACTGTCTGTTGGTGCCGGATATATTTATTCAAAATATACTTTTGGAATGGATTTGGACAAAACACTTTTCAGCAATGAATACGGTGCGGCAAAATTAACAGGAGATATAAATCTTAAACTGGAAAGTCATACAATTTTTGCTCAAATTCAGGCTTCTAAAAAAATTTTATTTCTTACGCCTAGCATAGGATTAAAAGCTTACTCAACAATTTTCAATTCAAATTTAGACTGGGAAATAAGTTCAAAATATACTTTTCTGGATTTAACAAAAAAGGATTCGTATTCTTCTTCTAATGATCTTTCAAAACCGTTGGTTCAGCTGTTTGCCGGATGCGGCATTCAGTTATGGCACCTTCAGCTGTCTGTTTGCGGAGCTTACAATTTTACAAGCGAACAGTTCAGTGCTTCTGCTGCAGTAAACTTCAAAATGTAATTTTTCGCAATTTTTTTTCAAAAAAAAAGGACTGTTCACAAAGTTTTATTCTTTATGAACAGTCCTTTTTAGTTTTAACTTCTAATCATTAGCGCTTTAATCCCAAAACAGTCTCCAGCAATGTATCTGCTGTCTGAATTGTTTTTGAATTTGCCTGGAAACCACGCTGTGTTACAATCATATCTGTCATCTGTTCAGAAAGATCTACGTTTGACATTTCCAATGCACCAGCAAGAAGGCTGCCCTTTCCGGCTACACCAGATTCTCCGATGTTTGCCTGTCCAGAGTTGTTTGTTTCTACATAAGTGTTGTCTCCAGCCTTTTCAAGACCGCGGTCGTTGCTGAAAGTTGCAAGCGCAATCTGACCGATTACACGGTTTGTACCGTTTGAATAAACACCTGTGATTGTTCCGCTTGAGTCAATCTTGTAGTTATCAAGATAACCAAGTGTGTAACCATCCTGACTGTAAGCCTTTGTTGTAGACTTAGAAGCTGACTGAGTAATTGTATTCTTCATGCTTCCGATTGTACCAAGATTAATGTTGAATGACTGACGGGCAGGGGTTCCGTTTTCATCAGCATTTGCATCTGCTACTGTAAAAGAAGACTGAAGTACAATTTCTCCAGTTTCATTTGAAATATTGCCAGCTGAATCTGTTACTGAAGAAAGCTGACCATAGTTATCAAAGTTCACGATAAATGTATTCTGAACTCCGTCTGTTGTGCCAAGACCAATACGAGTCTGTGTAAAATCTGCATTATCGGCATCAACATTTACTGTTGCCTGCCATGAGTTTGCAACACCAGGAACTTTTGTAAAGTTTATAGAAAGAAGATGTTCGTTACCAAAGCTGTCATAAATCTTCTGTTCTGTGTTCCATGTTCCTTTTGCTACATCGCTTGCAGATGCACCTTCAAGAATTTCCGGAGTATTTTTATTCAAGTTACATGCAAAAAGTACGTTTTCTGTTGCTTTAGCAGGATCTTTAGAACCTACAGGAATTACAAGGTCTGTTGGTGTTGCTGCAGTCTGAACAATCTGTTCGCCATTCAAATCTCTAGCCATCCATCCCTGTACGCGCATACCGTTTGCAGGATTTACCAATGTTCCGTCACGGTCAAGACCAAATACACCATTACGTGTGTAGAATGATTCATCGCCGTTTTTAACAATAAAGAAACCATTTCCCTGAATTGCAACATCAGTTCCAACACCAGTTGACTGCAAGTTTCCCTGTGTGAATACCTGTTCAATTGTAGAAATTGTCATACCAAGACCAACATCCTTTGGGTTTACACCACCTAGTTCTTCTGTTGGTTTAGCAGCGCCGGCAACCTGCTGGCTAATCATGTCCTGGAAATTTACACGTCCACGTTTAAAACCAGTTGTGTTTACGTTGGAAATGTTGTTTCCGATTACGTCCATGCGAGTCTGATGATTCTGAAGTCCAGAAACACCAGAATAAAGTGATCTCATCATATATTTATACCCCTGCTATAAATTACGCATTCATTTAATGGTTTATTTTAATTATAAACCGCTTTGATTTTGTTCAGGTCGTAGTACATGCCGTTTACCATAACCTGTGGATTTGCTCCAAAACTTGTAGCTTCTACTACGCCCTGACTTGTTGTATCGCCTAGATCAACTTCTACAGTCTTACCCAAAGTACTTGTGGCCTGACTTGAATTAATCATGGCTGCCATTTTGTTGAACGATTCGTTCATATTAGTCATCTGTTCCAGAGAACTGAACTGTGCCATCTGGCTGATAAACTGTGTATCTTCCATTGGACTTGTTGGATCCTGATTTGAAAGCTGTGTAATCAGAAGCTTTAAAAAGTCATCTTTACCCAGCTGCTGAGACGGCATTCTTCCAGACGAGTTCAAAGCCTTGTTGAAATTGTTCACTTCATTTTCAACAGCAAACTTTTCGCTGCTAGTCAATGTTGAATTAACTGTTTTCATTTCCATAATCAAAATCCCCTGTCATTTTTGATTAATTACGCAACGATATTAACTGAGTTTTTTTCTGTAAACTGAGCTTCCATTTCTTCGTAGGAGTCATCCACAGAATCTCCAGCTAAATCGCCGTAAGTACGAGCCATCTGGAAACTTGCGGCAGGATTTTCCTGTTTAGAACCAGACTGATTTCCAAAAGCGTTCTGACCAGCAAAACACAAATCAAAATTAGCGTTTTCAAATCCGCTGTTTATAAATGCCTGCTTTAAGCTGTCAGCGCTTTCTTTAAAGGCGTTGAATGCTTCCTGGGAAGCAACTACAATTCGCCCTGTAATATTCTTATCGGAAATCTGAAGGTCAACTTTAACGTTTCCTAAACTTTCCGGCTTTAAAATCAGTTTGATTGAACCAGCGTTATTATCTTTTAAAACGATGCTTCCGGCTTTTACAAACTCACCTGCGTTCTGCTTAATCTGGTTTGCAAGCATTGCCTGAAAATCAGAACCAGCTGCACTTGCAGTCTGAGAATTTGAAGAAACAATATTCTGCTGTGCATTTGACGCAACTTCCATTGTCATCTGGGCATTATTATTTTCAAATTTTACGTCTGTAACTTTTAATTCCGTAGAATCAGAAGGATTTTTTCCGTTTACTTTTTCAACAGATTCCTCTGTTTCCGTTTTTTCTGTACGGTAATCTTTTACGATGATTTTTCCGTCTTTATCAAAGGCAAAAGTCTTTGGATTTACATCTGTAACATCATTTTCAAGATTAATTTCCGAATCAAAAATTTCCTGACTAATCTGTGTTAAATCTGAAAAATCATTGGAATTCTGCTCTTTAAGAATTGTTTCAGATGCTGTAATTGCTGCAAACAAAGCAGAATTATCATCTTCCAGCAAAGTCCTGATGTCGTCTATTTCAAGAGCGTTTTTTTCTTCATCATCTGCACCGATTTTCTTAACGTCTTTCAAAGCTTTTTCAATCTGAGCAAAATCAACTTTTTTTTCTGATTTTACACTTTTTTCGTCTTCTGAATGATTTTTAACTGTTTCAGCTTTTTTAAATTCTGCAAACTTTTCCTTTTTCAGATTCTGAACTTCTGCTTTTTCTACATGAACAGGATTTTTTTCGGAAACATTTTCATCATCTGCTGCAACTTTATTTTCAGATTCTGCCACTTCCGATTTTTCTGCCTGTCTGGAAATTTCATCTGTTTTTTCTGTATTTTTTTCTGATACAGATTTTTCATCTTTTTTTGAATTTTCAACTGGCTTTTCATCATGCTTTTCTACTGGCTTTGAATCAGTAAAAATTGCCTGCTGAATCAAATCATCAAAAGATTTTCTTGAAGATGACATTGTTTCCGCTGGTGCAGAAGCATTTAATTGAGGAGTTAGAGTTTTTAGATTTGCAAAATCAATACGCTGATCAATATTGACTGCCTGCATTGGCGATCCTCCAATTAAATATAGAAGGATTTGCAGGCTTTTATATGATTAGTTCAGAGACTCCGGTTTACTGAGCATTTTTCGCTGAATTTCTGCCGCTCTTTCAGCAGGCATCAGAGAAAGCCAGTAGGATCCCATGGAAGCTGTACCTGTTCTTTTTGCGATTTCTTCAACCTTGCGAAGGACATCAATTACAACCTGATCGTCCATTGCCAGAAGAATGCTGACAGAATTCTGAGGTGCCATACCATTTAAGTTCGCTGCAATCTGTTCTATATTTACATTCTTATCATCGTATTTTTTTATATTCTGCTTGAATGTTTTTTCCCTTTCTTCCTGTGATTTTTCACGGTTGGAAAGTTCAGTTGCAATCTGTTCGTTAAGCTTTTCCCGCTGGGCTACGTCTTCTTCCCTGCGGCTTAATTCCTGACGCTGAATTTCAATAGCTTCCAGCTGCTTGTTTATTCTGTCCTGGTCAAGGTCAGCAACAATAGGTTTTGAAGAAGTTGAAGTAACTGAAGTCTGAGGTTCTTTTCCCATTGCCTTGTAAAGGGGACTGAACAAAGATCTGGCATTAACTACACCAAGATAGTCAAACCACAAAAGCCCGCCAAGAGCCATAACAATTATGAGAATTAAAAGAACAATAGTTTTTCCCAAAGACTTCAATTTATATTACCCCACCAATAAGTCTGATTTTTAAATTTTAATTTAAAAGTGCGGCGGTTTCAAGATTTTCAATAAATCAGAAACCACCTGACTCACCGCTAAGCGTAAAATCTATTCGATAAGTCCTGCAATAGCTGTACCAAGAGTAATGTCATTATCTACAGAAACAATCTTCCAGTAAAGACCTCTCTGAACTGTAAGAACATCATCAAGATATGCGTTTACACGTTCAAAAAGCATTTTTGTTTTCCAGAATGTTGAACCGTTACAAAGAATGCACACAGGTTTTGCCGAATTTGTTCCACCAGCACTCTGAATTACAGAAGCAGTAAGGATTGCAGCTGCACAGCGGGCAGAGCGTTCTGTAAGTGCGTCAAGCATCTGGTAAAGACGGTCATAATCTTCTTCTGTTGCACATTCTGCAGCAATTTTTCCAAGAGTTGTTGCTGCATCATAAGGATTAAGAAGGAACATATTGAATTCAATAAGCGACATTGATTCAAGCTTTGCGATTTTTTCGCCAAAAGCCTTAGAGAAAACGCCGTCTGCTGCTGCAGTCATAAGCATTTCGTAAGCAACTGGACCAAGATAACCGCCAGAACACTGCTTTTCAATGAATGCAGTTCCTGGTTTCTGAGATTTTGCATCAAAAGCCTTGTCAAAATCAGACATTACAACTGCGTTTGTCTTTCCTGATTCACAAACGATTATCTGTTTTTCAATGTTAAGTTCTGAAATTTCTGGCTGAATGTAAGCAGCATTCATACCAGTTCCAAGAATAAATCCAATATAAGAAGAATAAGGTGTTGATTTTGCTGCTGCCTTACCAGCAAGAAGAGCGGCAACTGTATCATTAAGAAGAGAAACACGTTTTGGTTCGTTCCAGCCATGAGCAACAAGAGATTCCTTTAAGCATTTTCCGATTGCGCAGCCAACTACTTCTGGAGCTTTAACTTCTTTTGTAAAGTTGATAAGAACACCGTCTCCATCCTTTGTAATTGTCATTGGGTAAGAAAAACAGAATCCGATTGTATCTGCTTTATTCTTAAGATGTTCAAGATTTGCAGCAAACTGATCAAAGAATTCCTTTTTGTTAAGTTCTTTTTCAACACCAGGCATCTTTGTTTTTTCCATGTCAGAAATAACTGCTTCACCATTTTCATCAAAAGTAACAAGACATGAGCGGAAGTTAGTTCCACCAGCATCAATAACGATTACAGATTTATTAGTAATAGCCTTTTCAGGAGGAAGACACCATGTTGTAATCATATCTTCATCAGATTTTTCTTTGCGGAGACCGCGGTTCATATCGTCAAGGATAGATTCTGCAAGAACATTAACATCAACGTGTCTTACAAAGTTATGTCGTGAAAGAAATGCACTTACTGCTGAATTCATAGTTAAAAACTCCTGAAATTATATAAAATTAAAATAAGATTCATGAAATAAAAAAAAATCATAAATCTTTGTATTTTACATAATAACATTTCTTGAAAAAAACGCAATAGCGTGATATTTTTTTCATCTATGTCATTGGATTTGGAAACACTAAAAAAAGAACTTAACCCTGAACAGTACAGAGCCGTTACAAGCATAGACGGAGCAATTTTAATCATTGCAGGAGCAGGAAGCGGAAAAACACGTGTAATTACATTCCGCATTGCACACATGCTGGACATGGGAATTCCCCAAAGTCAGATTCTTGCCCTTACCTTCACCAACAAAGCCGCAAAAGAAATGGAAGACCGTGTAAAAGAGCTTACTGGCCGCAAGCTTCAGAATCTTACTGTTTCCACCTTCCATGCCTTTGGCGTTCGCGTTCTTCGTCAGGACATAGACAAGCTTGGATACAGGGAAAACTTTTCAATTTATGACGAAACAGACCGCACTGCCCTTATAAAAGAATGCGGCCGTGAACTGCAGTTCAGTCCGGATGCAATGGATATTTACAAAATCAGTCAGCTTTTTTCCAATATAAAAACTGGGCGAAAGAACTGGCAGGGCGAAAATGACATGTACCGTCAGCTTTACGAAAGCTACCAGGAAGGATTAAAGCTTTTCAATGCAGTTGATTTTGATGATCTTATTGTGCTTCCTATAAAACTGTTCCGGGAGCATCCGGAAGTTCTTGCCCGCTACAGAGAACGTTACAAATACATAATGGTAGACGAATTTCAGGACACAAGCCACCAGCAGTACGAACTGATGCATCTTCTTGCCGACCAGAATGTGGCTGTTGTGGGCGATGATGACCAGTCAATTTACAGCTGGCGAGGTGCCGATTATCAGAATATCATTAATTTTGAAAAGGATTTTAAAGTTACCGAAATCCGGCTTGAGCAGAATTACCGTTCTACAGGTACTATTCTTGATGCAGCAAACGGCGTTATTTCCCACAACACAAACCGCAAGGACAAAAAACTATGGTCTGGTAAAGGCGAAGGAAAGCCTATTGAAATTTTTATGCCCCAGAATGAGACGGAAGAAGCATCTTTTATTGCAGAAAGCATTCAGGGCATTGCCATGGAAGACCGCCGCAAATACGATGAATTCGGTGTTCTGATTCGCGCAAATACTCAGAGCCGTTTTATTGAAGAAGCATTTCTGGAAAACAACATTCCTTACACCATGAGTGGCGGAACAAGCTTTTTTGAGCGCAAGGAAATCAAGGATGTAATCAGCTACCTGCGTGTAATTTCTAACCACGACGATGACATCAACCTTTTGCGAATAATCAATGTTCCCCGCCGAGGAATCGGGCGCGCAGCTATTCAGGTGATAAACGATGAAGCTGAAAATCTTGGCTCTACTTTGTGGACCGCAATTCATTCTCTCGTTCATGCAGAAGCTAGTCCTGCCAGCGACGTTCTGAAGGAAGATTTAGAAACCTTTGAAACTCTTATAGAAAGTCAGCGTCAGAAGCTTATGAGCGGACGCGGTCTTGCAAAAAAAGTAAGGGAAATGCTGGAAGAAATTGATTACAAATCTTATCTTGTAACAGAATATTCAAAGAGTGAAAAAGCGGTTCGCTTTAAGCTTAAAAATATTGAACTTTTTCTTGAAATGATGGAACGCTGGGAAATTGACCCGGACAATTCAAATCCAAGTCTTTTCAACTATCTGAACCGTGTAACTTTGATGAGCCGGGATAATGGCGATGATGAAAACGACAAGGGAAAAGTGAATCTTATGACTATTCACGCTTCAAAAGGACTGGAATTTCCTGTAGTTTTTATTGCAGGTGCAGAAGAAGGTCTTATTCCTCATCAGCGTTCCGTTGATGAAAATGGCGGTGACGTTGAAGAAGAGCGCCGGCTGTTCTATGTTGCAATTACCCGTGCCAGAGAAAAACTTTTGATTTCCAGCTGCATGAAACGCAGAAAGCAGATGTCTGTAATTGAATGTACTCCAAGCCGCTTTCTTGATGAAATTCCTGCGAACCTGGTTGAATACCATGAACCGCAGAAAGAACTGAGCATGGAAAAAACCCACGACATCCTTGCAAACATGCTTAAGCAGTTCAAAATTCCTGATAATACAGACTTTTGATAAGATTTTTATCCACAGGTTCCATCTGCGTTTTACTAACTTTCTGCTCCTCTGTGGATATAAAAAAAAACGGTGATTTCGCAAAGGGCAATCACCGTAAAAAACAATTACACGCGATATTTCAATTTTTTTCCTGTACCTTCATACATCTTTTTTCTTTCTTCTGTAATCAGGTCATCAGAAATATAATCATCAAACGGCATCATGCGGTCAATTACACCATTTGGAGTAATTTCTACAATACGGTTTGCAACAGACTGAATAAATTCGTGGTCATGGGAAGTAAACAATACAACGCCAGGGAAATTGATTAAAGCTTCATTCAATGACTGAATAGCTTCAAGATCAAGATGGTTTGTAGGATCATCCATTATAAGAACATTTGCTCCGCTAAGCATAAGCTTAGAAAGCATACAACGAACTTTTTCACCACCGGAAAGAACTTTTACTTTTTTCAAAGATTCATCGCCACTGAAAAGCATACGACCAAGGAATCCGCGAACATAAGCATCATCCTGCTCCTTAGAATACTGCTTGAGCCATTCAGTGATATTGTAATCATTTGCAAAATAAGAGCTGTTGTCGCGAGGAAGATATGTATGACTTGTTGTCTGACCCCAGTAAAATTCGCCGTCATCTGCTTTTTTCACTTCATTGATGATATCAAACATTGCAGAAATCGAATTATGTTCAATTCCAACAAAAGCAATCTTATCCGTTCTGTGAACAGTAAGGCTAAAATCCTTCAGAAGCTGAGTTCCGTCTTCATCCTTGAAATTTAACTTTTTCATTTCAAGAACATTGTTTCCGATTTCGCGGTCAGGCTTAAAGTTTACATAAGGGAATTTACGAGTAGAAACAGGCAAATCCTCTACACTCTGTGCAAGCTTATCGTAAATCTTCTTGCGGCTAGTAGCCTGCTTAGATTTAGCAGCGTTTGAACTGAATCGAAGAATGAATTCTTTCAGATCCTTCATCTTGTCTTCAGCCTTTTTCTGAGCTTCCTTTGCCTGTCGCTGCATAACCTGTGTCATCTGATACCAGAAGTCATAGTTACCTGCAAACTGAGTGATCTTTCCATAATCAATATCACAGATGTATGTACAAACAGTATTCAAAAAGTGACGGTCATGGGAAACAACAATTACTGTGTTTTCAAATTCCAGAAGAAAGTTTTCAAGCCATGTAATAGATTCAATATCAAGACCGTTTGTAGGTTCATCAAGAAGCAGAATGTCTGGGTTTCCAAAAATTGCCTGAGCAAGAAGAACACGTACCTTCTGACTTTCATCAAGGTCACTCATCATTTTGTCATGATATTCTTCTTCAAGTCCAAGACCAGAAAGCATCTGCTCAATCTGATTTTCAGCTTCATATCCGCCAATCTCACCAAATTCTCCCTGCATTTCTGCAGCCTTCATACCGTCTTCGTCAGAAAAATCTTCTTTTGCATAGATATCTTCGATTGCATGAGAAAGCTCATAAAGCTTTGGAAATCCCATCATTACAGTATCTTTTACGGAATATTCATCGTAGGCAAAGTGATCCTGCTTTAATACAGCCATACGTTCGCCGGTAGACATTGTAATTGTACCAGAATCGTGTTCCAGGTCACCAGAAAGAACCTTTAAGAAAGTTGATTTTCCGGCTCCATTAGCACCTGTAATTCCGTAACAGTTTCCGTTTGTAAATTTAAGATTTACATCTTTAAACAGCGGTTTTTCGCTGAATCTAACACTAACATCACTAACAGTAATCATTCTTATAAATTCCTATTTTCTACCAAAAAATGCTTTGATTTTAGCAATCAAGCCCATCTTCTTTTCTGGCTGTTTCTGAGCATTCTGTCTGCTGTTTTTGCCAGCATAAGACTTCTTACCCTTTCCGCCAGCATTCGTATAACCGCCTTTGTTGTAATTCTTCTTTCCATCCCGGTTATTTCTATAGCCAGAAGATTTGCTGTTTCCATATTTTTCTTTGTAAAGCTTCATGCGGTCTTCAAAAGACATATTTTCCATTCCGGCAATTTCTTTGTCATCAAATTTCTTGACTTTATTAAAGTCTTTTTTATAGCCGTCTTTCTTATAATCCTTCTTGCCTTTTCCATCAAAGTCACGTTTTTCATGGCGTTTTCCACCACCTTTTCCGTGTCCATGACTATCTTTATGACCACCGTTTCCCCACTTATCACCACGACCGCCACGACGATTACCACCACGACCTTCAAAATCATCGTCATCACGCCAGTTTTCAGTCTTGATGTAAATGCCTGCAGACTTGTCTTCCAGCATCTGTTCTGGATAAGCTACTTTTGCAGGAATAGACATTTCAATATAGCGTTCAATTGCAGGAAGGCTGTAAACATCCTGTTCAGAACAGAATGTATATGCTTTTCCAGATTTTCCTGCACGGGCAGTACGTCCAATGCGGTGTACATAATTTTCAGCCTCGTTTGGCAAATCAAAGTTGATTACCATTGAAAGGTCATCAACATCAATTCCGCGGGCAGCAACATCTGTTGCAACAAGAACCTTAACTTCACCAGCTTTAAATGCTTTAAGAATTGCAAGACGTTTTGACTGAGGCAAATCACCGATTATGAATTCAGCCTTAATATCGTTCATTGCAAGACGTTTAGCAGTAACTTCACAACTGCGTTTTGTGTTACAAAAAATAATTACGCTTTCTGGATTTTCGTTCTTAAGAATTCCAATCAAAAGCTTCATTTTTTCATCACTGGAAACGTGCAGAAGTTCCTGCTGGATTTCTGAAACTGTAATATTTTCACATTCAATTTCAATTTCTTTTGGATCACGAGTATATTCCCAGGCAAGATTTTTTACGTAAGTATTCAAAGTTGCACTAAAAAGCATTGTCTGGCGGTCGGAGTTTGCAGGAATGTGCTTCATGATTGTTCTAAGATCAGGATAGAATCCCATATCAAACATTCGGTCAGCTTCGTCAACAACAACAAAAGCAACTTCAGAAAGATTAAGGTTTCCGCCTTCCTGCAGGTCAATCAAGCGTCCAGGTGTACCAACAATGATATCAACACCTTTCCTGATATTGGCAATCTGCTTTTCATAGCCAACACCACCATAAACACTGAATGCCTTAAGGCCAGCAGGACCTGCCAGTGTCTTTGCTTCTTCTTCAACCTGAACAGCAAGTTCACGAGTTGGAACCATTATCAATGCTTTCTTCCCTTTGTTTTCTTCTTTTGAAAGCATTTCTTGTATTATAGCAACAAGGTAAGCTGCAGTTTTTCCAGTTCCTGTCTGTGACTGTACATAGAGATCGGAACCATCCTGCGACATCTTTAAAACCTGTTCCTGAACAGGAGTGCAAGTAACATAACCAGCTGCTTCAAGACCTTTTAACAACTGATCATTCAAATTAAATTCAGAAAAATTCATAAATACTACTATAAACTTTTTCTGAATTCATTACAACATAAGAGAAAATTTAGCCTGAATTTTAAGCTTACCTGACATTATTAATTGCATTGTGAAAATACTACCAGTCAGAAGACCTGTGCATTTTACAGCTTTATCTGTCGTGGAAGTCCGTCATTGATGATTGGACTGATTTCCCCCTGAATCAAAGGACGGATATAACTGACTGCTTCCTCTGTAACGTAATCAAATGTAATCCATTCCAGTGGAACAGTTTTTTCTACATTGGCAATATTATGAACGTCTGCCAGGTCATAAGTAATTTTGTATGGAACTGCACTTATACGGTTCATGCAGACAACTCTGCCAGTTTCATTATCAATAACTGCTGCGCGCACTGCTGCTGCACCACAGTCAAAAGCTTCTTCAATATCTGTAAGGCTGGCAAAATGGCTTGCACAACGCTGCAAAGTAGAAATTTCAATGGCCCGGGCTTTGATTCCCATTTCATTTTTTACAAGAGTTTCAAGATATTTAGCAGAACCGCTCATCATCTTATGACCAAAAGCATCAACGGCAGCATCATCAGCCGAAAGTTCACAGACAAAACGACCGTCTGCAATGCGAACGCCTTCACTAAGGGCAACAACACAGTATTTTTTTTCTGCTACAACTTCTTTTACCCTTTTCATAAAAAAATTAACATCAAAAACTTTTTCCGGAAGGAATATCAAATCAACGCCTTCACAATCTTCGCCACGAACAAGTCCTGCAGCAGCTGTAAGCCAGCCTGCGTTTCTTCCCATGATTTCAACAATCGTAACTGCCGGACAGTCATAGATTCGGCAGTCACAAACAAGTTCCTTTAAGGTTGTGGCAATATATTTTGCAGCACTACCAAAACCCGGAGTATGATCTGTAATGGCAAGGTCATTGTCAATAGTTTTTGGAACACCAACAAAACGGATTTCGCTGTTAATTTCTTTTGCATAATCACTAAGTTTTTTGATTGTATCCATTGAATCATTTCCACCAATGTAAAAGAAATATCCAATTTCAAGTTCCTTTAATTTCGCAAAAATTTTTTCATAAACTGAACGGTCTGTGCAGATTTCAGGAAGCTTGTAGCGGCAAGATCCCAGATAAGAAGCTGGAGTTCTTTTTAAAAGATCAATATCAATGTTATGAGGCAGTTTTTCATCAAGATCAATATACTCATTTTCCATAAAGCCCTTAATGCCATGAAGCATTCCGTAAACTTTTTCAATTCCCAGATCTTTTGCAGTTTTATAAACACCGGCAAGACTTGAATTGATTACACAAGTAGGACCACCAGACTGACCAACAATAACATTTCCTTTCATATTAACCTCGCTAATGCAATTCTATCATAAAATCATTTTTATTAACATTAAAATATGCTAAACTCTGATTATGGAAAACAAAAATTCATATCAGGCAGACCTTTTTACGAACAGACTTAAAAAAAAGTATAAAGAACTCAGAAAATGGGCACGCAAAAACAGAATCAGCTGTTACAGACTTTATGACCGTGACATTCCGGAAATTCCACTTTCCCTTGATGTTTACGAATTCTTACCGGATGACATTTCAAACACAACAGACTGCGCAAAATTTCTTGCCAGTCAGAATGAACGTATAACTGCAAACGACCCTTCTATAGAAAAAGAAATTGAAGAACGCCGTTATGCTGTCCTATACCTTTACGAACGGCCTTACGAAAAACCAGCAGAAGAAGAACAGGAATGGTTCAATCTGATGGCCATTTCAGCAAGTTACGTTCTGAACATTCCTCTTTCGCATATCGTAAAAAAAGAGCGTAAGCAGCAGAAAGGTTTAAAACAATACGAAAAAACAGAAACAAAACAAACAATAACAGGAACAATCCAGGAACAGGGACAGCTTTTTAAAATAGATTTGTCATCGTACCTTGATACAGGTCTTTTCTTTGATCATAGACCATTAAGAGAAACAGTCCGTAACAATGCAGCTGGAAAGCGGGTTCTGAACCTTTTCTGCTACACAGGAAGCTTTTCTGTTTATGCAGCTCAGGGCGGAGCCTCTTTTGTAGAATCAGTAGACCTTTCAAACACTTATCTTTCATGGGCAGAAGAAAATCTTAAACTTAACGGGTTCCGCTCAAAAGAAAAACTTCTGTTTACAAAGGCAGATGTAATAAGCTGGCTTGAAAAAAAATCTGAAAGCATTCAGGAAGATAAGAAATTTGACCTGATTATTCTTGATCCACCCACCTTCAGCAATTCAAAATCAACTCAGAATGTTCTTGATATTAACAGGGATTGGCCGTCATTAGTTGCAAATGCTGTAAAACTTCTGAATCCAAACGGAATTTTATATTTCAGCACAAACAGCACACGCCTTTCTTTTGACCCAAAACTTCTTCCAAAAAATACGGACTGGAATGATCTTACTCGG
>JAFOCI010000037.1 GCA_017381365.1 Treponema sp. | reverse complement strand
GTTTATCTTGGTACAGACGGCAACATGCTTCAGCCTGCTTCTAAGAACTGCTGCGTTCTTGAAATCAACAACCCAATTCTTACTGGTGTTGATATGATGAAAATTAAGGCTATGAAAAAGCCTGGTTTTGAGGTAGCAACTGTTTCTTTGCTTTACTTTAAGAACACTTCACTTAAAGCTGCTTTGGATAACCTTTTTGTAAACATCGACCGGGAATACCGCGACGGTGCAAACATCATAGTTTTGAGCGACCGCGGAGTAGACGAGAACCACGTAGCAATTCCTTCTTTGCTTGCAACATCTGCTGTTGAACAGTACCTTATCCGCACAAAGAAGCGCACAGCTGTTTCTATCATCCTTGAAACTGCAGAAATCCGCGACGTTCACATGGCTGCAATGGCTCTTGGTTATGGTGCACGCGCCATAAACCCATACCTTGCTCATGAATGTATTGCTGAACTTATTGACCAGAAGCTTCTGGATAAGGACTACCACACAGCTATTGACGATTTCAACAAGGGTATCATCAACGGTATTGTAAAAATCGCCGCAAAGATGGGTATTTCTACAGTTCAGTCTTACCAGTCTGCTCAGATTTTTGAAGCTGTTGGTATTTCAAAAGACGTAATTGATGAATACTTTACAAATACAGTAAGCCGCGTTGGTGGCATTGGTCTTAAAGAAATTGAAGACGATGTAAACTATCACCACAACCAGGCATTCGATCCCCTTGGATTGACAGTAAACACACACCTTGATTCAGTTGGTAACCATAAGCTCCGCCGCGGTCCAACAGCAGAAGATCACCTTTACAGCCCTGAAACAATCATTGCATTGCAGGAAGCTACCCGTAACGGTGATTACAAACGCTTCAAGGAATATACTTCACTTGTAGATGACAATGCTCATCCACATACACTTCGTGCAATGATTGATTTTGACTTTGAAAAGGGGAAGGAAATCAGCATTGACGAAGTTGAATCAGTTGATTCTATCGTACAGCGCTTTAAGACAGGTGCTATGTCTTACGGTTCAATCTCTGAAGAAGCTCACCGTTGTATGGCTCTTGCAATGAATCACCTGCACGGTAAATCAAACTCTGGTGAAGGTGGAGAAAAACCTGAGCGACTTGGAACAGAAGCAAATTCTGCAATCAAGCAGGTTGCTTCTGGACGTTTTGGTGTAACAGAAGAATATCTGCTTTCAGCAAAAGAAATTCAAATTAAGATGGCTCAGGGTGCAAAACCTGGTGAAGGCGGCCACCTTCCTGGAAAGAAGGTTTACCCTTGGATAGCCCAGACTCGTTACGCAACTCCAGGTGTATCTTTGATTTCGCCACCACCACACCACGATATTTACTCAATCGAAGATCTGGCTCAGCTTATCTACGATTTGAAGAACGCTAACCGTGCTGCCCGCATTTCTGTAAAGCTTGTTTCTGAAGCAGGTGTTGGTACAATCGCTGCTGGTGTTGCAAAGGCTGGTGCTCAGGTTATTCTTATTTCCGGACACGACGGTGGTACAGGTGCTGCTCCAATTTCTTCTATTCATCACGCTGGTCTTCCATGGGAACTTGGTCTGGCAGAAACTCACCAGACTTTGATTCAAAACGGTCTTCGTTCCCGCGTTGTAATTGAAACAGACGGTAAGCTTATGAGCGGTCGTGATGTTGCAATTGCAGCTTTGCTTGGTGCAGAAGAATTCGGATTTGCTACAGCTCCTCTTATTACAATGGGTTGTGCAATGATGCGTGTTTGTAACCTTGATACTTGTCCATTTGGTGTTGCAACACAGAACTCTGAACTCCGCAAGCGCTTTACAGGTAAACCTGAATATGTTGAAAACTTTATGAAGTTCATTGCACAGGAACTTCGGGAATACATGGCTAAGCTTGGCGTTAAGTCTCTTAACGAAATGTGTGGCCGCACAGACCTTCTTAAGCTTAAGGCAAAACAGGGCTTTAAGCGTGCCGCTCTTGTAGATATGAGCCGCATTCTTGCAAACGCTAACGCTGGCGAAAAGCTTGATGAAAGTCACTTTGTTCCTGCTAACGTTTACAATTTTGAACTTGAAAAGACAGTTGACGAAAAGTTTCTTCTTCCAGCATTTGAAAAACAGAAGAAAGCTAAGAAGGGTAGTTTTGAAGTTAAGGTTACTTCTACAGACAGAACTTGTGGTACAATCCTTGGTTCTGAAATCCAGAAGGCATTCGGCAACAGCCTTGAAGAAGATTCCTTTGTTGTTAATGCAATTGGTGGCGGCGGACAGTCATTCGGTGCATTCATTCCTAAGGGTATGACAATGCGCCTTGAAGGTGACGCAAACGACGCATTTGGAAAGGGTCTTTCTGGTGGAAAAGTTGTTGTATTCCCACCAAAGGCTTTTACTGGAAACGCAGAAGAAAACATCATCGTAGGTAACGTTGCTTTGTTCGGTGCCACAAGCGGTCAGGCTTTCATCCGGGGTATTGCTGGTGAACGTTTCTGTGTACGTAATTCTGGTGCAACTGTTGTAGCAGAAGGATGTGGTGATCACGGTCTTGAATACATGACTGGCGGTACTGCTGTAATTCTTGGACCAACAGGCCGTAACCTTGCTGCCGGTATGTCTGGCGGTACAGCTTACGTTCTTGATGAAAAACACGATATGTATACACGCCTGAATAAGGAACTTGTAACTGTAAGCGAAGTGACAGATTCTCACGACGTTGAAGTTCTTAAGGGACTTATTGAAAAGCATACAAAGGAAACTGGTTCTGAACTTGGAAAGAAGATTCTTAAAGAATTCGATTCTTACCTTCCAAATTTCAAGAAGATTGTTCCTAACGACTATCACCGTATGATGGTAGAAATCAGCAAGGCAGAAGAACGTGGCCTGAACCACGAAGAAGCTGTGCTTGAAGCTTTTTATACAACTACAGGACAGAAAAAGTTAGGATAAGTTATTCCGGGGCGTTGCGGGGTAGGGAACGACGACGAAGTCGGCAAAACAACCGAAGGTTGTTTTGAGTGAGTCTCGAAGCAGCTGTGCTGCGCACGGGAGCCCCAGTAGGGGTAGCGGATGACACGGTGGTTGAGCTTGTCGAAACTACCGTGGCAGGAGCGAGGGGGAGACTTCCCCCTTCTTATGAACAGGAGAATAAAAGTGGGTAAACCAACAGGATTTTTAGACTATACAAGAGTTCAGAACGGGGATGTTCCTCCGCTTGAACGAATTAAGGGATTTAAGGAATTCCATACATATCTTGACGACAAGGCACGCCGTGAACAGGCTGGACGCTGTATGAACTGCGGTGTTCCAATGTGTCAGTCTGCAATTAAACTTGCAGGAATGGTTACTGGTTGTCCTTTGCACAACTACATTCCTGAATGGAACGATTCACTTTATCAGGGACAGTACGACATGGCTGCGTGGAGACTGCTAAAAACTTCTTCATTCCCTGAATTTACAGGACGTGTTTGTCCTGCATTGTGTGAAAAGGCTTGTAACTGCGGAAACGGTGGCGACATCAAGGAAGCAGTAACAATCCACGACAACGAACTTTATATCATTGAACATGCTTTTGAATCTGGTTACATGAAGCCACAGATTCCGGCTAACCGTTCAGACAAGAAAATTGCCGTAATCGGTGCAGGTCCTGCAGGTCTTGCTGTGGCAGATGCTTTGAACCGTCGCGGACACAATGTTACTGTTTACGAACGTGATGACAAAGCTGGTGGACTTTTGATGTACGGTATTCCTAACATGAAGCTGGACAAAAAAATTGTTGACCGCCGCATTAAGCTTATGGAAGAAGAAGGCGTAAAGTTTGTTTTCAATGCTGATGTTGGAAAGAATGTTAAGGCTGCCGATATTATGAAGGAATTTGACGCTGTTGCCCTTTGCTGTGGTGCAAAAAAAGGTCGTCCTTTAAGCGCTGCTGGTGTTGAAAACGCAAAAGAAGGCGTTATGTTTGCTGTAGACTTCCTTAAGTCTGTTACAAAGTCTTTGATTTCTTCTGATTTGAAGGACGGAAAGTTCTTTGACGTTAAGGGAAAGAATGTAATCGTACTTGGTGGTGGTGATACAGGTAACGACTGTACAGGTACTTCAATTCGTCTTGGCTGTAAATCTGTTACACAGATTGAAATGATGCCTTGCCCTCCAAAAGAAAGAGCAGCAAATAATCCATGGCCACAGTGGCCAAAGGTTCTTAAGACTGATTACGGTGCAGAAGAATCTATTGCTGTGTTTGGTCATGACCCACGGGTATACGAAACTACAATCAAAGAAGTTTACACAAAGGACGGAAAGGTTACTGGTGTAAAGACTGTTCAGGTTGGCTTTGAAATGGTTGATGGTCAGCGTAAGCTTGTTGAAAAAGCTGGTTCAGAAAAAGAACTGCCTGCTGACTTGATTTTGATTGCTGCCGGATTCCTTGGTTGTGAAGAATATACAGCAAAAGCATTTAAGACAGAACTTGGTCCAAGAGGTACTGTTGTTTCAACAGGTGAAGCAACTCCAAACCTTGCAAGTGCCAGCGGTTACGCTACATCTGTAGAAAAAGTATTCACAGCCGGCGACATGCACCGGGGCCAGTCCCTGGTAGTATGGGCCATAGCCGAAGGCCGTGAATGCGCCAGACAAATCGACCAGTATCTGATGGGCTATAGTAATATGTAGGGAGCGACGGCGCAGCCGGAAAAACAGTCCAGTTGAGCCTGCGCAACATAGTTGCTACGGAGACTCGCTGCTGATAGTCCACTGGACTATCAGCTTAACGCTCGCTATGTTTTTAGCGAGTCTCCGAGGAGCTATGCTCCGAAGGCGTGGAGTGGAGCAGCTGTGCTGCTCCTGATAAATCGTAAACCGTTAAGAAAAACGCGATCAGCGTTTTTTAGGTTGACCTATGATTTAGCGACGGCGCAGCCGGAAAGGGGCTGTCCCAAAAGTAATGAGTGTAGCGCTCATTGAGCTCGTCGAAATGACTGCTACACTAAATGTGGTGGTTTCGATAAACTCAACCACCGTAATGCAAACTTATTGGACAGCTCCTGATAAATCGAAAACTATAAAAAAAACGCGGTACATAATACCTTATGAGAACGAATGCTCCCCCAATGCATACGTCGGGGAGCGTTCATTCCTTTACAATAACAATGTATTCTTTTATCTGGTCTTCTGATTTGCCATAAAAGCGGATAGTTTCTGAATCAGACTTAATTTTTTGAACCATAGAAATGTCAATCTGATCTGGCAGATATTCGTTTATTTCTCCAGTAAGGGATGTGTATAAAGGACCTTTAGCATTTGCAGATGATGGCTGAAAGTTTTTAAAGTCAAAACTTGTAAGAGGATAATCATAACCATTCATAATGTGATTTTCCGAAACGACAGTCGTATTAAAGGTTTTGCCAGTACATAATTCTGTACAGAAATCCCGCAGTAATGATTCTTTTGTTGCGGTCGGGTCATGTAGTTTTATTGTTTCTAAAAAAGATTCCAGACCTGCAGCATCGTTGTGCATGAAATCGTAAATAAAATCCGCACCACCATATTTTTTTGCCACATAGATACCTAGTCCATAAGCATTGGAATAAGAAGAAGCAAGGTTTTCAGCATAATCCCATACAAATAATGGTAAAATTCTCCATGAATATTGCAAACTGGTAAATCTATATTTTCCACAATACATATCATCATCAAGGTTCAGTTTTGTCTGGAATAAATCTTCTGCAAGGGAAGAACACATTTCATCAAAAAAAACACTTTCAGATTGGTTTTCAGATTTTTTTTTCTGGCCGTTATGAATCATATGCTGGAATTCATGGACTATAGTTCCAAAAATTATCGGACGGGTTTCTTCATCAGAAGCAAACCCTGTATCGATATGCAGATATTTTCCTCCATTTGAAAATGAAGTATTGTTATAAACGGTTCCCTTTATGAAATAATCACCGTTTGTAAAGAACCCATAAGTTCCGCTTGTTTTTCCCTCAACGTAATCTCCCATAATGTCATACATAAGAATGTTTACGATTGTTCCTGTTTCGCAATTTGTTTCCATTGGAATTTCCTGGCCTTTTTCTATAAGCATTTCGCTTTCCATTCCAAAAATATTCCGTTCCAGTTCCAGCACTTCATCAAGAGTTTCTCCAAATTTTTCACAAAGGGCTCTGTTTATTTTAGCATTTCCTGGTTTTCCGTCTATAAAATAACCGTCAACAACCCATACATAACATTTGTTGCCTTTGTACTGAAGTGTTGCTGTTGTGCCTTTTACTGTTGTATTAATATCTCCGTTTTCTTGTGCTGCATACACCGTTTTACTGTCGCCGATTTCAAAAGTCAAAGGATAGCTGGCTGCTGCACGGCTTTTTTCTTCAGGATAACTGACAGAAGAGTTGTCTATGTAAATCTGTGGATGTATTCTTTTTATAGTTTCTGTGCCTTCAAGTGTTTCGATGCTGAAAAGTTCATAGCTGTTTTCTGATTTTTCAACGGCGGAAATATAATTTTCTGGTGATTCTGCAATCGTTCTGCTTGAAAATTGTATTCTGTCTGTGGATTTCAGCGCATTTCTTGTAGAAGAATGGTTTTTTCCGTCTGGATTGAAGCGGGTTACATAAACTGTAGTGTTTTTTGCATTTGTAAGGTTTAAAACAGCTTTGTTCAGCTCATAGACTTTATATTCGCCTTCCAGCATGGAACAGTCTACGTTCAGCGTTTCATCAGGCAAAGTTGAGCCTTCAATATCCAGGGATTTGTATTTTTCTGGAGTATAATCAATTGTATAACTTTCACCAGAAGAATCTTGTCTGCATGGAGTAAATCTGAGTTTAAGGGCCTTAGAGAATTCTGACGTTAAGTAAGTTCCCAGATAATTTGAGGCAACTGAAAAAGATTTGTCACTGTTCAGTTCTTCTACAAGCATATAATCATATGTTCCAGAAACTTTCCAGGATATTTTGAGCCGTGGAATCTCAATAACAGCATCAAATTCATTGTAAGTCAGTATTGTACTCTGAGAGATTGATAAATCCGTTATTCGTAAAGAATTGTTTTGCATCAGGAGAAATTTTTCTATATCTTTTGAATCACTGTTCGATTCGTTGAAATTACAGCCGGTAAGACATAATGCTGCAAAAAGGAAAATAATAAATGAGATTTTCTGCATGATAAAACCTATCAAATTAGGATAAAAATCACTTCATTATATCATATATTTTTTTAATAAAAAAGTTGCTGAAAATGAGTTTTAAATTAGATTTGAATGAGTTTCTGATGACTGTTTTGTGTGTTATGTTATTCTATCGGTAAATATTTTGGGTAGTGCAGATGAACCTGCGGCTTGCACTACCCGATGGTTTCGCCAGAATTGAAGGAGTTCCCGTTGGTTTGATGCATCTGTAGATAAGTATTTTATATGTGCTTTTATTATTTCTCCTGTCACCTAGTTACAAGATAACGTTTTTTTCATTATAATAGTAGTATTGTGGAAAATATTTTTAATAATGATAAAATCATCATCCGGGGTGCCCGGGAACATAACTTAAAGAATATTAATCTTGAAATTCCTAGAAATAAGCTTGTTGTGATTTCAGGGCTTAGCGGTTCTGGAAAAAGTTCTCTTGCTTTTGACACTCTTTTTGCGGAAGGTCAGCGGCGTTACATGGAAAGCCTTTATTCCTACGCCCGTCAGTTTCTTGGAAGCATGGATAAGCCAGACGTGGATTTGATAGAAGGTCTTTCGCCTGCTATTTCCATTGAACAGAAGTCTACAAATAAAAATCCCCGTTCTACTGTTGGAACAATCACAGAAATATATGATTACTATCGTCTGCTTTTTGCCCGTACAGGTCATGCTCATTGTCCTTCCTGCGGACGTGAAATTCGGGAGCAGTCTGTTGATCAGATTATTGATTCAATAATGGAATGGCCTGAAGGAACAAAAATTCAGGTGCTTTCTCCAGTAATCCGCGGAAAAAAAGGTGAACATACAAAGATTCTGGAAGATGCTGTAAAATCTGGTTTTGTGCGCGCCCGCATTGACGGTGTAATGGTAAGTCTTGAAGATTCCATAAAGCTGGATAAGCAGAAAAAACATACTATTGAAATTGTTGTTGACCGCATTGTTGTTGGTCCCGATGTAAAAAAACGACTTGCAGACTCTGTTGAAACTGCCCTTGAAAGTTCCAGCGGAATAATTATTGTAACAAAACGAACAGAAGAAGGCGAAACGGAAGTTTTCTTCAGCCAGAAAAATGCCTGCCCGGACTGTGGAATTTCCATTCCGGAACTGCAGCCAAGACTTTTTTCTTTTAACAATCCTTTTGGTGCTTGTCCTGAATGTACGGGGCTTGGGCAGCGAATGGAATGGGACGTAAATAAAATCCTTCCAGACAAAAGCTTAAGTTTTAATCAGACTGCTTTCCCGTTCTACAAACCTGAATCAAACTGGAATCATTCTGTTTTTCAGGCAGTTGCGGAACACGCAGGCTTTACTCTGGATACACCTGTTGAACAGCTTACACAGGAACAGTTTGACTATCTCTGGAACGGAGATGCTTCCACAAATCTTCACTGGTTCTATCATAAATCCAGTGGAGAAGGAATGAGTGAATACAACCGTCCGTGGTTAGGAATCCTTGCTGATATGAAGCGCCGCCATTCAGAAGCCTGGGGTGAATCTCAGCGAGTACGAATTGAAGAAAATTTCATGTCTGTTTCAGAATGTTCTGGATGTCATGGCAAACGTCTTCGTCCAGAAGCACTTGGAGTGACTGTTGGCGGAAAAAACATACATGAACTCTGCAAGCTGAGTGTCCAGGAAACAATTGATTTTTTTGATTCCCTTGAACTTTCTGAAAGCGAAAAGAAAATCGCTTTTCAGGTAATGAAGGAGATTAAAAGCCGCCTGAAATTTCTTAAGGATGTTGGTCTTGATTATCTTACTTTGGAACGTTCGGCAGAAACTCTTTCTGGAGGAGAAGCTCAGCGAATCCGCCTTGCTACTCAGATTGGCTCTGCTCTTACAGGTGTAATGTACATTCTTGATGAACCTTCTATCGGTTTGCACCAGAGGGATAACCAGCGCCTTATTGATACTCTTACATATCTCAGAGACCAGGGAAATACTGTTGTTGTAGTCGAACATGATGAACAGACATTGCGAACAGCAGATTTCCTTGTTGATATTGGACCTGGTGCTGGTATTCATGGTGGTAATGTAGTTGCTGCCGGTACTCCGGAAGAAGTCATGAAAGTTGCGGAAAGTAAAACTGGTCAGTATCTGGCTGGAACTTTACGCATGGATATTCCTGCAAAACGCCGCACAGGAAACGGAAAGTTCATACGGCTAAACGGTGTAACGGAACACAACCTTAAGAATGTTTCCATAGAAGTTCCTCTTGGTACTTTTACCTGTATTACAGGTGTTTCTGGCAGCGGAAAGTCTACATTGATGAGCGACGTTCTGTACCCTGTGATTTCAAACAAGGTGATGCGCACAAATTATCCTGTTGGTGCATTCCAGTCTATAGAAGGGCTGGAGGAAATTGATAAAGTAATAAATATTGACCAAAGTCCAATCGGACGCACTCCAAGAAGTAACCCTGCCACCTATGTTGGTGTTTTTGATAGTATAAGGGATTTGTTTGCGGAACTTCCTGAATCAAAGGCAAACGGTTACGCAAAGGGACGTTTCAGTTTTAACGTAAAGGGCGGCCGCTGTGAAAACTGTCAGGGTAGCGGAACAATTACAATTGAGATGAACTTTTTGCCGGATGTTTTCATTACCTGTGATGTTTGTAACGGAAAACGTTTTAACCGCGAAACCTTGAATGTACTTTACAAAGGAAAAAGCATAAACGATGTCCTTAATATGACTATTGAGGAAGCCTGCGATTTCTTTGTTTCCATTCCGCACATTTCGCGAAAGCTGGAAACTCTTAAATCTGTTGGTCTGGGATATATTCAGCTGGGGCAGAGCGCGCTTACTCTTTCTGGTGGAGAAGCTCAGCGTGTTAAGCTTGCCAACGAACTGGCTAGAGTTTCTACAGGAAAGACACTTTACATTATGGATGAACCAACGACAGGTCTTCATTTTGCAGACGTAAAGCAGCTTATGGAAGTTATTCAGAAGCTTGTAGATCATGGAAATACAGTCCTTATGATTGAACATAATCTGGATGTAATCTGTCAGGCGGATAAGCTTATTGATTTGGGACCAGAAGGTGGCTTCCGGGGCGGTAATATTGTGGCAAGCGGTACTCCAGAGGAAGTTGCCGCAGATTGCGAAAAAACTGGTTCCTTTACCGGTAAGTTTGTAAAAGATATGCTGAATAAAAAAATGTAATTTTAAATGAAAAAAAATTGTTGCTTTGTAAATATTCTGATTTTCTCATTATTGATGTTCTGCAGCGTTTCTGTTTTTGCAGATGATGCCAAAACAGAATCTAAAATTGATTTTGAAGGAAATACTGTTCGCACTACAACAAGTAAAGATGAAAACGACAACGACGTAATCACTATAGAAACAGATTATGTAGGTGGAAAGAAAAAGACTTCTGAAACAAAAGTAACTGATGTATTCAATAATGTGGTTTCAACAAAAACTCATGTATATATAAAAGATGAGGACGATACAGAAACCACGACGGATACATTTATAGATTCTGATGGAAAAAAATCTGTTGATGTAGAAAAAAAAGATAAAGATGGAAATATAACTGTTACAAAGACATTCACTGATCAGTATGGATATGAAATTAATATTGAAAAATTTACTGATAAAAATGGAAAAATAACAATTAATACTACAAAAAAAGATTCTTCTGGCAATATCGTTGATAAGCAGACTGAATATAGTTCTGTGGAAAATGAAAAACGTAAAGCAGAAGATGAAAAGTCTGCTGGCTCTGATAAAAAGAAAGACAAAAACAGTAAAAAACAGGATTCAAAATCTGATAGTGAATCAAAAGAAGCAGAAAAGACTACAATCAACATTGAAAATGCCAGAAATACACGCTATGAAAAAGATAAAGATACTGGTAACGATGTAATTGTTTTAATTGGTGATGTCAGGATTTCTGTTACAAAAGGAAGCTCAAAAAACATTATTAATGCAGATTCCGTAAAATATGACCGAGTAAGTGAGATGATATATGCTGATGGCAATGTATCTCTTGAGCAAACTACTGAAAATTCTGGTGGGCAGACAGTTACTGCAAGTTCTCTTATGTTTAATACTTCAACACTGGAAGGTATTTTTGATGACGGTCGTGCAGTTCAAACAAAATCTGATGCATTGAATCTTCCTAGTGGTTCAACCTTGATTGTTGCCAGTGATATTTTTGGCCGAAGTGAATCAAATACAATTGCATTTAAAGACGGTGAACTCACTTTCTGTGATGATGAAGCCCCTCATTGGAAAATCAAAGCCAGCAGAATCTGGCTTTTACCAGGCGGTGAATTTGCATTTTTGAATGCGAAGGTGTATACGGGGCCGGTTCCGGTTCTTTATCTTCCTGCATTTTATTATCCAAAAGATGAATTGATTTTTAACCCTGTATTCGGTTACGAAAAAAAACGTGGTTATTATATGCAGACAACTGCTTATGTTTTTGGACGCAAACCTTTAGATTCAGGTTCAAGTTCTTCGTCCTCTTCTACCAGTGATAGTGCAGAAAAATTAAAGGCTCTTTTTAACTTTGTAAAACCTTCTGTATTAAAAGAGCAGAAACAAGAGGGGTTGATGCTGCACAACCTGGACAGTGATTTTAAAGGAAATACAAGCAATTATGTAAAAATAATGGGAGATTATTATACAAATCAAGGTTTTATGCTTGGTCTTGATAGTGTATTTAAACCAAAGAAAATATTTTCTGATTTGAGCTTTATGACCAAAATCGGATTTTCCAACACTGTATTTAAAGATGAAACAACAGGAGAATATCTTCCTTATTCGTCATACGGTAACAAATTGATGGATTCTTCAAATTTAATGGGAATAAAATTGCCGTTCAGATATAGTGGAAATTTTAAAACCTCAATAACAGCTCCATTTTCTTTATCTCTATCAGTTCCTATCTATTCAGATCCTTTCTTTTCTGACCATTTTGACCAACGGGAAGAAACAATGGACTGGATTAGTTTTCTTATTGCCCAGTCTCAAACAGAAGATGATACAGAAACTTCTACAAATGAAATTTCATCATTTACATGGACTCTTAACAGTTCTTACAATGTACCTTTGCCTTCTATTGTAAAGCCGTATATTTCATCCTTGTCTTTTACATTGAATTCTTCTCTTGTATTTTCGTCAATGACGACTGACGATGAAAGTCTGGAACATGATGACATAAAAAACGACAGCGAACTGGAAGAATGGAGAAAAGTAACTCCACAACGAAAATTTTATTATCCATCTCAGATTACTCCTGCTACTATTACAGGGACTCTCAGCGGAACTTTGATAGATTTCTCTTCTTCCCGCAAAGCTAAAGTTAATGAATCAAAAATAAAATTCAGCACAAATCTTGTTGTTCCTGACGAATTTCTTACAGAAGCAGAAAAACAGAAAAAAATTGAAGAAGCTGAAAAGCTTTCAAAAAAATCTGAATCTGAAGAAGAAAAAATTGAAGAGGCGAACACAGAAGAAAATAAATCTGAAGAAGAAAAGGAAAAATTCAGCATATCTCTTTTTCCTCTAATCAGCGGAGTTTCTGCTTCCGTTACAAATATTCCAGGCACAACGTTTACAATGAAATATTCTATAAAGCCTTCTCTTACTACCCAGATTGCATATTCGTCATCGAATTTAAAATCATCAGATGATTTTAAGTGGAATGAATTAAAATCAACAATGTATACTTTTAAAATGCCTGTGACAGTTGATAATAATTTCAGTTATGGCGGAAGTTTTTTTACAGTAGCGAATTCATTTTCTTATAATCCTGTCTGGCAGGAGCATCCTTATGTTCATATAAATGAAGATGCAATAAAGGATGATAAAGGAAATCTGGTAATTAATCCGCTGACAGGAAAACCATTAAGAGAAGCTGAAACGGCATGGTATTCAAAAGAATCTGCATTTTCTTTGAAAAAAACTGATTATGCTGCTGAAAAACAGGATCTGTCAAATTCAAATACAGTTTCTTTTAAACCATTTGCATATATTCCACGCATAAAAGATACAGGTATAACCTGGCGCACTTCAATTAAAATGATTAGAACAGAGTTTCTTGCTGATCAGTATAAGACAGAAGAAGATTCGCCTGAATGGGATTATCACTGGATTGATTGGGACGATGAAAACTGTATCACTACCAACGCTCTTGATTTTACCTTTGCAACAAACCAGTTTGACAGTAAATTTACACAAAGCTTTACTCTGACAACTACGCTTAAACCTTTAAAGGAAAGCTATTACGGAACTCTTAAACTAGGTTTCCCATTTACCATTTATCAAATCGAATATGGGGTAAAAAAAGAAAAGACAACAAAAACTGTTAATGGCAAATCGGAAGAAGATGAAGAATGGAAAAAACAGCCGTTAAAACAAAGTCTTACAGTTTCTGGAAAAGTTTTAAAAAGTACAATGGCTGCATCTGCAAGTTATAATTATAATATGGAAGATGAATACAATGATTCCTTGAAATTTTCTTTCAGCTGGTATGGATTAACTGCCGCATATCAAATGTCTTATGTAAAAGGTTACGATTTTTATACAAAAGAGGATGTTGCAGCTGGTGTAAAAGACGATACAGATAAAACAATTACATCAGCGGGCTGGCATCAGCGTTCAGAACAGGAATTTTTGCCATACAGTGCTTCAGTTTCCTATTCTTCCGGCACAAAAACTTTTTATTCATGGAAAAACCGTATAAATTTAGGATTTGGTGTTAATACAAGCATTACAGCTGATTTATTAAAGCCAACCAGCAGTTATTTTAATTTGACTCCAACTCTTTCCCTTAAAATACATGAATTTTTTACAATGAATTTCTCTGCAACAGTTAAAAACTCTGTAATTGCCAGATATTTCGGAAATAAATATGATTTGCCTGGAGAAACAAATATTTTTAAAGACATAGCAAATTCCTTTAGATTTGATGATGAATCTTTAAGAGAAGCTTCTGGATTTAAACTGAAAAGCCTGAATCTTACTATGACTCATGAAATGCATGACTGGGATTTTAACGCAAGTTTTAAGGTTGAGCCTCGTCTTGTAACAGAAACTGAAAAAATTGGAGGACAGACAAAGTCTTCAAAGCATTATGATTTCAATCCATACATCACAATCTCAATTGTATGGCGCCCAATGAGTGCTATGAAGACTGAAATTGTAGATAAGTATGGTGAATGGCAGCTTAAATAATTTTATGAATAAAATGAATATTGCGAAATCGTCTGTATTTCTTTACAATATAAACTAAGTGGAAAATGAATATACTATAGTCGTTCCTGATGCGGATATTTTATCCTGTGTCTGTGGAACTAATGACAGTAATTTAAAACTCATAGAAGAACATCTGGGAATTCCTGTGTTTACGAAAGGTAATCAACTTTCTGTTGAAACAGAAAATTCTGTAATTCGTCAGCAATTCAGATATATTATTGACCGTATTGCAGATGAGGTTTCGGATGGTTCAAAAAACCTGGATGATATTGTCGCTTCTGTCTTGAACATGGAAAAGAAAGTAGATATGGAATCTATTTCTATTCTTGTTCCGGGGGCAATCAGAAAGGTTTATCCTCATACTCAGCATCAGGCTGATTACATACATTCTCTGCGAACTCATAATATGGTATTCTGTTTTGGAGCTGCTGGAAGCGGTAAAACTTTTATTGCAGTTGCAGAGGCTTTACGGCTTGTTTTATCTCACAAAGTTTCACGACTAGTTATTACTCGCCCGGTTGTAGAGGCAGGAGAAAGTCTTGGTTTTTTGCCAGGAGATTTGGAAGATAAAATAAATCCATATCTTCGGCCACTTTATGATTCTATGGAAATGGTTTTGCCAAAGGAAACTGTAAAAAGACTTATAGAATCAGAAATAATTGAAATTGCGCCACTGGCATATATGAGGGGACGAACACTAAATAACAGCGTCATTATTCTTGATGAAGCTCAAAATACAACAAAGGAACAGATGAAAATGTTCCTTACAAGGATGGGAGAAAATTCAAAGGTTTTTATAACGGGAGATATTACACAGATTGATTTACCAAAGCGAATTCCATCAGGCCTTATACATGCAACTGAACTTTTGCAAGATATTGAGGAAATCGGCATGATAAAGCTAACATCTGAAGATGTTGTTCGAAATCCTCTGGTAAAGAAAATTGTGAGGGCATACGAAAATGAACAAGAAAGAGAATAATATTATTTTAAATTTCTTTAATGATGTTGGAGAATACATAAAACTTCACTATCCGGTAATTTTACTTGTAATAGTGGGATATATTTTATTTTCTACTATAAACTTTTTTAATATGACATTAAGTCAGACTGTATTTTCTTATCATATTGAAGATTTTGAAGTGGGGCAGATTGCTGATCAGACTATTTTTGCTCCAAAATCTATACCTGCAGATGAAATGAATCCTGTATTTATAGAAGAAGGTGAAAAAATCATTCGAAAAGGATTTCCTATCACTTCTGAAGGTTATGCAAAACTTCAGAAAATGGCAGAATCGCCTTATTACCTTGATTACAGATCTTTTTCTAATTCAGAGCTTTTCCTTTTTATGATTGCAACGTTATGGTATCTGCTTTTTGTTTTTGCTCCGCTAGGACGAAAAATAAAGCTTAGAGAACTGGTTTTTCAGGTGATTTGTTTTCTGCTTGTGTACGCGGCAATTATTTTTGGCTCAAAAACAACATATTTTGGCGATGATTTTGCAATGCTGGTAATTATTCCGGCTTCACTGATGATTCTTATGGATGCAATTCTGTACGGTCAGCTTAGTGCTGTTTTCTGTTCTTTTATTGTTTCCTTTGTAGTATTTGATGCCAGCAAGTTTCATGTAGTTCCTTTTTTGTTCACCCTTGCAACATGTCTTGCCAGTTCAACAATTGTTCGAAAAATAGAAAAACGTATGGATTTAATACTTGTTTCTCTTATGCAGGCTGTATTTAATTCAGTTGTTGTTGTAATTCTTGCAGTAATTTTTAATGAACCTTTTACTCACATAGGCATAATTTGTGGTGGCGTGGCATTGAACGGGTTCCTTTCTGGAATTCTTACTCTTGCACTGCTGACACCTGTTGAACTTTTATTAAATACAGCTTCTGTATTCAGATTGATGGATCTTTGCGACACTAATGCTCCGGTTTTAAAAAAGCTTTATCAGACTGCAAATGGTACATACAATCATTCTATGAATGTAGGAATTCTAGCTGAAAATGCCTGTCGTGAAATCGGGGCAAATGCCCTTCTTGCAAAGGTTGGAGCCTGGTATCACGATGTTGGTAAAATGGATCAAAGTGAATATTTTACAGAAAATCAGGTAGACGGTGTAAATCCTCATAATAAAATTGCTCCAAGTCTTTCTGCTTCTATTTTGCGCAGTCATGTTAGAAAAAGTGTGGAACTGGCAAATCATATGCACCTTCCATCAAGTGTTGTTGACATAATAGAAGAACATCATGGAAACAGCATTATGATGTGGTTCTATTCAAAGGCAAAGGAACTTGATCCCAACGTTAACTCTATAGATTATGCATATCCTGGTACTCCTCCGTCATCAAAAGAATCTGGAGTTGTAATGCTTGCTGATACAGTTGAAGCAGCTTGTCGTTCTCTTGAAAATCCAACGGAAGAGCGTCTGGATAAATTTATTCAGAAATTGCTTACTGACAAAATGGAACATGGACAGCTGGATAACTGTGATTTGACTTTCTGTGATTTGAATAAAATTAAACTTTCTTTTGTAAAATTTCTTGTGGGATTTTATCATAACCGTGTAAAATATCCTAATCAGAAAGATCCTGATGAAATTCAAAAGAAAGAAGAAGTTGTGGAAGACAAGCAGGACGAAAAGGATTCTGTTTTGGGCGACAAGACTTTAAATGAGGTAAAGCTTAATGGCTAATCGGGTTTTTGTTTCTGTTCAAGAAAAAATGGATGAACCTGTATGGTTATGCAAAGTAGAGCCATTTGTTCAGAAAGCCCTGAAACGAATTGGCTATGATGGAGAAGAATTGTCTCTGTTGTTTTGTGATGATGCGTTTATTCAGGAATTAAATAAAAATTACCGTCAGATAGATAGTGCCACAGATGTTCTTTCTTTTGAAAACGGCGATGAATATGAAGATGAAGAAGGAACATGGTTTTGCGCAGGCGATATAATTATCAGCGTTGAAACTCTTCCAAAAAATGCCGCTTATTTTGAAGTTGATGAAAATTCTGAATTAAAGCGGCTTCTTGTTCATGGGCTTCTTCATTTGAATGGAATGGATCACGGTGATGAACATATTGAGAAAGGTGTTGCTCCTGAGGGGGAAATGCTTGTTCTTCAAGAGCAGATTCTGGAAGAATTAAAAGATGAAATTTTGATTGCAAAATAGATAAGGACATGCGGAAAATGGAGTTTTCGTTATTCAAAAAGAAGAAAAATGTAAAAACAGAAACATCCGGTGAAGAATTAACACCGGAACAGATTGAAATTTTAAATGAAGAAAAAAAAGAGATGATTCGCGGCGTAGAAGACCTTAGCGAAACTTCTGTAAAGGAAGTTATGGTTCCTCGAATTGACGTTGATTTTATTTCTGTGGATACCCCGGGAGATGAACTTATTGCAAAGGTAAAGGAAAGTGGTCATTCCCGGTTTCCTGTTTACAGTGAATCAATTGATAATGTAATTGGTGTTCTTTACGTAAAAGATTTAATTTTTGGCCTTGATAAAACACAGCCAGTGGAACTGGAAAAAATCATTCGAAAGGCTTATTTTGTGCCGGAAAGCAAACGAATTGACACTCTTCTTAGAGAGTTTAAGAGAAGACATCTGCATATTGCCATTGCCATTGATGAATATGGCGGAATTGCCGGCATAATCACAATGGAAGATATAATTGAAGAAATTGTAGGTGATATTCAGGATGAATTTGATAATGAAAGAGAAGACATTCTAAGTTTAGGAAATAATGTATGGCTTTGTGATGCCCGCATGGATCTTGATGATTTGAATGAATCTCTTGAAACTCATTTTCCTTCCGAAGATTTTGACTCACTTGGAGGCTTTGTCTTTGATTTGTTCGGAAAAATTCCTGTAAAATTTGAAAAGACTTCGTGGAATCATTTTGATTTTATCGTACAGGATATGGAAGGACACAGAATTAATTTGATTAAAGTAGTCCGCAACAGCGAGGAAAAGGTTGATTCGGAAAATGAAAAAGAATAATAGAATATTTATCGTTTTAATTGTATTTTTCTTCTCTTTTTCAATTGTTTTTGCAGAAGATAAAACTGCAGTTCAACTTTTTGATGCAGGAGTAGAAGCTCAGGCAAATGAAAACTGGTACATTGCAAGTCAATCTTACATGGAAGCAATCCAGTTGAATCCAGTTTATGGAGATGCCTGGTTTCATCTTGCTCAGTGTTCATATCAGCTTGGTGAATTTGATTTAGTTCTTATTCAACTTGATGAAGCTGAAAAATATTCTAAAGATGATAATTCCATCAACAATTTACGGGGAATGTCTTTTATTGCCATGGGAAATTTTTCTGATGCCCGTAAAATTTTTGAAAAAATTTTGGAAAAGACTCCTAATGATGTTGATGCTCGTTTTGGTCTTGCAGAACTGGATTTGTTTGACGGTAAAATTTCAGGTGCTGAAAAGCAGTATACAGAAGCTTTAAAGCGGCAGTCAGAGAATCGAAAAGCGTTATTAAGTCTTGCAATCGTTTCTGCTCAGCTTGGAAAAATTGAAAATGCAAAAAAATATATAAATCAGGCCCTTTCTCTTTATTCAGAAGAAGCAGAGGTTCATTATATTGCCTCTATCATTGAAACAATGCATGGTGATATAAAAAAAGCTGAAAAACATTGTCGAATTGCTGTAGAAGTAGATGGAAATAATAGTAAAGCTTATGAGCTTCTTTCTAAAATCAGATATTTGCAGAAAGATTATAACGAAGTTATAGATTTATGTGACTTTATAATTGGTCGTAACCGAAATAATTCAATTGCATGGTATTTAAAAGGCGCAGCGTTAAAGGCTCAGGGAAAATATGAAGATGCCATCCGTATCTGGTCAATTGGTATTAAGATAAATCCTATAGATGAAATTATGCGTTGTGCAATGGAAATGCTTGTAAATAAGTATATTCCTTTAGAAGATGAAAGACGAATTGAATGGGCTGACTTTCATATTCAGAATGCACGGGAATACAGCCGCAGATATGATAGTATTGGAACTATTTATGAATATCAGAGAGCATTGAAAATATATCCTTCCAATACAGAAGCACGCATGAATTTTGCAGGAATGCTTGAAATGAAAGGTCTTCATGAAGGATATCTGGAACAGCTTATATTTGTTCAGCAGAACAGAAATGATGAAAATTTAAATTCTGTTGAAAAAAAAGAAATGTCAGACACCATAGAAGCTTACGAAGATTTGCTTCAGGATTCTCTGGCAAAGAAGTGGAATGTACAGCCTTTTTATCTTGAAAAAACTCGCTGGTCTCTTGGAATTTATTATGTTCCTTCAAATGTAAGTCAGCGTCATGTTGAAAATAATTCTATTGCCGCTGATTTTGCAAATGATATTTTTTCAGGACTTTCAGCAGGCACTCTTAATATTGAAGTTCAGGAAGTTAATGGCTTTGGCGATGCGTATCAAAAAGCTAGAACTTCCAGAAAGGATTACTTTATAATTCTTTCTGTTGATGAAGGAACTCGTGATATTACACTGGAATACGCTGTTTATTCCGCAAGAACTGGTTCAAAAATAAAGGAAGATTCTTTGTACAGTACAGGAAATTTCCGTTATTCTTCTGTTTTTAGAAATTTTCGTTCCGATGTAATGGGAATTCTTTCAATCCGTGGAAATCTTATTGACCGAAAAGGAAAAACGGCTCTTATAGATTTAGGAATTTCTGAAAATATTGTAAACGGAGCTGTTTTTGAAATAGTTCGTAAGAATTCTATAGAAACTTCTGGAACAGGTGCTGGTGTAACATATAAAGATTCTGATATTTTGGGAAGTTTTACAGTTACAACTGCAGGTGAAGAAATCAGTGAAGGGATTTTAGAATACCGGGGTTTTTATGACAGAATAAATACTGGTGATGAAGTCGTTTTGATTGCTATGCCAAAAACAGATGAACAGAATGCTCTGGAGCCTGGACAACAAAATGAAAATGTTGGAATTCAAAATGTTCCAAACGCAGATGCAAATGGAATTTCGTTAAATTCTAAACCAGGCCTTACAGCTGAAGATTTAGGCGTACGTCGAACTCCGTCATTTATAGATTTGATTCGTTCTATCTACTAGTATTAATATTCTACTTTCAGCAAATCAAGACTGGAATCTACCCATTTTTTTGTAAGTGAAGGGTAGATTTCATAAATATGCAGAAAAGTGCGCACCGCATCTTTGTATCTTCTGCTATAATATTGAGATTCCGCAAGATAAAATGTGGCCCTATGCTGAACTTTCAGTGAACAATTTGTTCTGAGCAAAGATTCCAGCTGTGTGCAGGCTTCTGAATATTTTTTCTGAATGAAAGTATTTTTTAAAATATCAAACAGAAGGTAATCATCGCCGCTTTCTGGAGAAATAAGATCTTCTTCAAAAACATAAATTTCCAGCAGCTTCTGTTTTTTGAATTTTCTGTCACCTGTCAAAGATTTAGCAGCATTCTGCACTTCCAGACTGAAGGGCATTTTTTTGCGGATTGCAACATCAGAAAAATTTATGAATGGAAGAGGTGTGTCCCGCATTTCGTCTGGACCAATAAGCTTTTCTTTTGCGGAGGCAGTCTCATAATATTCTTCCGTACGTTCTGGAAATTTTAGATGAACGCCATTTACGGTTGAATTTATTGAAGGCAGAATGATATCGTATTTCTGTCCGTCAACCTGAGCAATTACAGCGTAATAGTAATCATTGTAATTTTTTACGTTATCAATGAAGCCAGCTGTAACGGAGTCAACCTTTGCAATCAAAACTGCATTTGAAATATCGTAATAAGTTCCGATTGGACTTGAAGAGCGGTATACGTAAAACATCTGAACTTTTTTTTCTGGATTTACAGGCAGCTTCCATGAAATGTTTATAGCAGTTCCTTTTCCTGGTACTGCGTTGATATCAGAAACAATAGGGCGTTCCTTTGCAAATAAAAAAGAAGTCATCAGAGAAACAACGCCAAATGCAAAAATTATTCGTTTATTCATTCTTTTATTTTAACCGCTATAATGGTAAAAATCAATGTTCATTGCTCAAAGGTTTGCTTTTCTCTATAATTTATACATTGATATAGCGAGGTTTTTTATGAGTAATTTTGCACGTGTATTTTTAAATGCACAGGAAGAAAAAGAGATTCAGACTGGTTTTCCATGGGTTTTTGATAATGAGATTTCACACGTAAAATATAGAAAAAGCGAAAAGGACGAATGGCAGCAGAAGCCTCTTTCTGAATGTGCTGTTGCCAACGGCAGCGGTGTTGAAGTTTTTACTAAGGCCGGCGGTTTTCTTGGAACTGGAATCATCAACCGCAATTCAAAAATTACAATCCGTCTTATTTCCAGCGAACATGCAGACAAGGTTTTTGAAGATACTGCATCCTTTTGGGAAAAACGCATTTTTGATGCCGTAAATATCCGTCAGTTAAAATATTCTGCCAGCGATTCTTACCGCCTTATTTTTGCGGAAGCAGATTTTGTGCCGGGATTTATCTGTGAACGCTATTGCGATATTGACGGAAAAATTTACCTTGTTGTGCAGTTTCTTGCCATGGCCTGCGACGTTTTCCGAAAAGAAATCCTTAATTCTCTTGAAAAGGCTGTAAAACCTGATTTTATTTACGAACGTGATGACGCAGATGTAAGACAGAAAGAAGGACTTTCTGAAACAAGCGGATGGATTGGAAAGAGCGGAAAGACTACAATCACAATTTGTGAAAACGAAGTAAAGCTTAATGTTGATATTGCAAACGGTCAGAAAACAGGTTACTTTCTTGACCAGAAGGACAACAGAAAGCTTATTGGAACTTTCTGTCACGGAAAGAAAGTTCTTGATACATTTACTCACACAGGTGCTTTTGGCCTTAATGCGTTCAAGGCTGGAGCAAAGGATGTTACAAGCGTAGATATCAGTCCAGAAGCCGTAGAAATGGTAAACAAAAATATTTTCCTTAATGGTGCTGGTAAGGTTGTAAAGGCAGTCTGTGCTGATGTATTTGATCTTCTTAAAAAATATGAAACGGAAGGCGAAAAATTTGATGTTATCATTCTTGACCCTCCTGCATTCACAAAAAGCGCCAGGGCAATTCAGAAGGCTTATGGCGGTTATAAGGAAATAAATCTTAGGGCAATGCGTCTTTTAAATGAAGGCGGAATTCTTGTAACTTGTTCCTGTTCCCATTTCTTTGATTCCCACTATTTTTACGATATGCTCATGCACGCTGCAATGGACAGTCACAAGCGTGTTCAGATTCTCGAAAAACGTGGTGCAGGTTCTGATCATCCTGTATTACTTGGCTATCCAAAATCAGAATATCTTAAATGTGCAATCTGTCGGGTAATGTAAATATGCAGAAATATAACTGTATCGTTGTTTTAGGACCGACTGCTGTTGGAAAAACTGCAATCGGCGTTCAGCTGGCTCATAATTTTGGTGGTGAAATTATTTCAGCAGATTCCCGCCAGACGTACAAAGGTCTTGATCTGGGGTCTGGCAAGGATCTGGCTGATTACAATGTGGACGGAAAACCTGTGCCTTATCACATGATAGACATTACTGATCTTTCGGTTGAATACAACGTTTTTCATTATCAGCAGGATTTTTACAAGGTTTTTGACAGTCTTATCCAGCGAAATGTTCTGCCAGTGATTGTTGGCGGAACAGGAATGTATCTTGATGCAGTTGTACGAAATTACGCACTTGTAGATGTTCCGGAAGATAAAGAGCTTAGAAAAAGCCTGGAAGATAAAAGCCTGGAAGAGCTGGGCGAAATGTACCTTAAGTTAAAGCCGGAGCTTCATACAAAAGCTGATCTTCTTGAACGGGAACGAGTCATCCGCGGAATTGAGATTGCACTGGGGCATCAGGAGCCAAAAGCCAGTCAGCTGCGCTCAGGAATGTATCCCCGACCAGACATTCGTCCTTTAATAATTGGAACTACCTTTGACAGAGCAAAAATCCGTGAAAACATAAAAATCAGACTTAAAGAGCGGCTTGATGAAGGAATGCTGGATGAAGTTCAGGGATTGCACGATTCAGGTTATTCCTGGGAAAGGCTTGAAAAACTTGGTCTTGAATATCGTTATTGTTCGTTATTTCTGCAAGGTAAGATTGAATCTAAGGAAGTAATGTTTGAACAGCTTTTTATTGCCATCGGGCAATTTGCAAAACGACAGGATACCTGGTTCCGTTTTATGGAAAAAAATGGAGTTGAAATCAACTGGCTGCCAGCCGTTCAGGACAAGCAGACCAGAATTGCAGCAGCAATAAATCTTGCTGCAAAATATTTCAACTAAGCACTTACAGCAACTGCTTCTACAGGATCCATTTCTGTAAGGTATCCTGTGCGGAGGCAGCTTTCGAATAATTCTTTGCTGAGCCAGTCAGTTTTTACATCTTCGTAACCGTCCTGATCTCTAACAATGCGAATTACGTAACCGTCTTCTTTTTCTGCAATAATAGTCATGTAGTCTTTCTTGTTTCCTAAACTCTTAAGTGAATAACTTTTCATATAAAAATCCTCCCAAATGGATATAGTTAAAAGTCAGATATTTGAACTACAATTATATATTCGGTATTATTTTTATTAATGTTAGGATTTTCTTCACTTTTTGATGCACATTTTCATCTTTTTTCGACAAAAAATGTTAAAAATGTCGAAATTAATGCTGAATTTTGCCAGAAAATCGGCGGCGGCTGTAGCTGTGGGGTTTCAAAAGATGATTTTTTTACTCAGAAAGCTTTTATTCAGCAAAACAATCTTTCCTCTAAAATAAAGCTTTGCTACGGCATTCATCCCTGGTATGGGGATTTTTCACAGGTTGATTTTCTGGAACTGCTTTTGAAAGGTAATGAAATCTGTGCTGTGGGCGAAACCGGTTTTGACCTTTTTACTCCAGAACTTAAAGAAAAGCTGGAGATACAGAAAATCTGTTGGAATGCCCAGCTTGAACTGGCGGAGAAATACAATAAACCTGTTGTAATTCATTGCAGAAAGGGCTTGAAGTTTGTTGTTGCGGATTCAAAAAAACTTTGCCGTTTGCCTGCAGTAGTTTTTCACGGGTTTGGTGGTAATGTCCAGGAAGCACAAATGCTGATGAGTAAGATTCCGCAAAGTTATTTTAGTTTTGGAAGCGGCATTTTAAGGGAAGGAAGCAGAGCGGAAACTGCTTTTAGAGAGCTTCCTTTAGAACGTCTGCTTCTGGAATCTGATGAGATGGGAATTGATTTTCTTGGAAAAATATATGAGAAAGCGGGAGTTTTGCGGTGGGAAAAAGATGGAATGGAGTCAGAAAAAATCTTAGTTGAAATGAAAAAAAACTATAAAAAAGCCTTTGTTTCTATATAAAACCTATTGACTTACTAGGAAATAAGTTTTATATTTATCTCATACATAAAATACTTGGAATTTAAGGTGAGTTGAATAAAAGGGGGATATATGCCTAAAATTTATAAAACTGCTGATGAACTTATTGGAAATACACCTTTATTGGAACTTTCCAACATTGAAAAGAGTGAATCTCTTGGTGCAACTTTGCTTGCTAAGCTTGAATATTTTAATCCTGCTGGCTCCGTAAAAGATCGTATTGCCAAAGCTATGATTGATGACGCTGAAAAGAGTGGGAAATTAAAGAAGGGCAGTGTTATTATTGAACCAACTTCTGGGAATACAGGCATTGGCCTTGCTGCTGTTGCCGCTGCCCGTGGTTACAGAATAATCATTGTAATGCCAGAAACTATGTCTGTGGAAAGACGTATTCTTATGAAGGCGTATGGCGCTGAGCTTGTGCTTTCGGAAGGTGCAAAGGGAATGAAGGGTGCGATTGAAAAGGCTAATGAGCTGGCAAAAGAAATACCTGATTCATTTATTCCAGGTCAGTTTGTAAATCCTGCAAATCCTGCTGCCCATGTTGCATCTACAGGTCCTGAAATCTGGAATGATACTGACGGTAAGGTTGATATTTTTGTTGCAGGTGTTGGAACAGGCGGAACGATTACAGGTGTTGGCCAGTACCTGAAATCAAAAAATCCTTCTGTAAAGGTTGTTGCCGTAGAGCCATCTGATTCACCGGTTTTGTCTCAGGGAAAATCTGGTCCTCATAAAATTCAGGGAATAGGAGCGGGTTTTGTTCCTGATGTTCTTGATACAAAAGTATATGATGAGGTTATTCCTGTAACAAGTGACGATGCATTTGCTGCCGGCAGACTTGTTGGTAAAAAAGAAGGTGTTCTTGTTGGCATATCTTCTGGTGCGGCAGTGTGGGCTGGAATTCAGCTGGCAAAACGCCCGGAAAACAAAGGAAAGAATATTGTTGTTTTGTTGCCAGACACAGGTGACAGATACCTTTCTACAGCACTTTTTGCTGAATAATTTAAAATAAAAAAGCCCGATATCTTAATGAGAAATATCGGGCAAAATAAAATTACTATTACTAAAAAGCTGCTGGATTGATTTTATTGCAGAAAATTGTCCGGCAGCTTTTTGTTTGCGTTAGAAAGGTTTGTATGTTACGCCAATACTGCACATTGTGATTTTTTTGCTGAGTTCTGTAGGAATTCCGCTTAATGCATAGTCTGCGTCAAAATATTTACACCACATTCCAGCAGCTGTGATTGTAAGCTTTTCATTTGGATAAATTTCAATACCACCGCCTAAGACAAAACTGTCAAGAACTGGATTGAATGTGCTGTTTGAGCTTGAAGTGATTCCCTGGTTGCCGTATTCAAAACCTGCGCTTATGCCTATGTATTTGCAGATTCTGTAATCAGCACCAAAAGCGATTTCCCATGAATTGTCATAGTTTGTTTCGCTAAGAATTGAGTCCTGAGAAGCAAAGTTGTTAAAATAGTAGTTGTAACTTCCGCTTAAATACAGTTTGTCAAAAAGCTTGTATCCTGCACCAAGATTCAATACAGCAGGTAAGTCTGTTCTGAATGTTGAATCGTTTGTGATTCCATAGAACGATGCAACAAGACCTTTTACATCGCTTACATCGTATGAAATGCGACTTAAAGTCTGGTACTGGATAGAAAGATCAAGGTTCTTGATTACAGGTGGTTTTACGTGAATACCAAAAACACAGGATTCACCAAAGCCCTGAGCTTTATAACTGATAGAATTACCACCATTGATAAACATGAAAGTCAAATCATTACATTTAAGTGTCATGTCCTGTGTACCAGTTACATAACGGAATGCGGCAGAAAGAGAAAGCCAGTCTGTTACAAGGAAAGAAGCTCCTAACTGACCACCAAATGTGATTGATGTTACATCAAGGGAATGATGCTTTGCCATTTCCAAAGATGCCTTGGCTGCTTTTCCATACAACTGATATTGGCTGTTATAGCTTGCAGCAAGTGCGGTTTCGCCCTGTGACGAAGCAGCTCCAGCTGCATAAGCATACTTTTCTGCTTCTGTTTTAAGATCTCCTGCACCTTTAAGGAACATAAGGCTAGTTGCGGATGTACCTTCTGAATATGTAAGTGCACCGCCACCTGCATAAACCCCAAAGTTCATGAAAATTGACCAGCGGCCTTTTTTAAAAACAACGTCAGCATCTGGGTAAAAATAGACTGTTGTTTCATCGTTTGAGTAATAATCGTTCAAACCTTTTGATGAAAGCATATTAAAAGTTTTCAATTCATTTCCATATTCCTTGAATATGAACTGATTTCCTGCTTCGATATATAAACCTTCGTTTAAAAAAGCTGTTCCTGCAATATTGTAAAATGCAGCTTCTGGACGTTCGCATTCCGCATTGCGGCTAGGATTGCGCAGATATCCTGTACTCATGTTTGTTTTGTTTTCTACACCGCCAGCAAAGGCAGAAAATGCAGAAAGACCAAAAATTACTGAAAGCAATGTTTTTTTCATCTTATTCTCCAAAGAAAACAGCGTTTTTTTTTGACAAAAAATGTCAAAATGTCATTATAAGAATAATTTAGACACTTTTACAGAAAATGTCAAACTGTTTTTTTTGAAGCTTTTTTTTGAAGATTTATTGTTTTTTTGAATCTCCCAGTCTGTAATAATCAAAGAATATTATTGATTTCATTTTTGACTGGATTGAAACTCCGTTTGCTGCTGGTTCAACAAAAAAGGCATTTGTAAATGCAATTTCGCCGCCATTTACAAAAATTTCTATGGAACATGTGTCTACAAGACAGTTAAAGGAAATACTGCCGAATTCATCTGGATGTACAGGAATAGTTCTTTTTGAAATTGCTCCTGGATTTTGTGTATTGCTTCTGTCAAAAGTAAGGGCAGATTTTTTTGCATCATAAATGATTTCAATGTAACCACTATTGTCTTTTCCAAGCTGAAGCTTTATGTAACCGTCTTCTGCATCTTCAATATCAACGCGAGCTGAAATTTCAAAATGTCTGTTCGCCAGCCTGCGGATGTCAACTTGGTCTCCAGGCATAATTGAGCCGGCAACACGATTAGTGCGAATGTTTTTTATTTCTCTAGCAGGACGCTGAAAAAGTTTTTCATTTTTATATTCAATTTCGCGAGGAAAAGTCATTATTCCAGACCATTTGTAATCTGCAGGAGTTATATATGCATTCCAGGACTGCATCCAGGCAATCATGATTCTTCTGCCATCTGGTAATCTTGTTGTCTGGGGCGCATAGAAATCAATTCCGTAATCAATCTGAGCTGCGGTACTTTCGTTTTCCTTTCTATGCTCCCGAGTAAAAGTCCAGCTCTGGCGGTTCAAAAAGCCTGTAGCATACAGACTGTTGTTGCCGTTGAAAAAAATATTTTTTGCATCAGGTTTCATTTCTGTTGGAGAAAAAATCAGAATATCTTTTCCATTTAAATTAAAAAAATCTGGACATTCCCATATCTTTCCAAGTTCATTTCTGTTTTCTGCAAAGGTAGAAACATATACCCAGTTTTTTAAATCTGTGGAATTGAAAAGCACAAGGGCACTTTCTGAATTATTTTTCTTTACTGAGCATAAAATATAGAAGATTCCGTCTTCATTCCAGATTTTTGGATCACGAAAATCTGTCTGCTCGTATACAAAAGGAAGATTCCGGCATGTTATAACAGGGTTTTCTGAAAGTTTTTCGTATTTTTCACCATTTCCTATTGCAATGCATTGATTCTGAAGGTACAGGGCTTTTTCTTTAGAAACTCCAGTGTATGCAAGAATATGCTTATCTTCCATATCGATTGCTGTTCCAGAAAAGCAGCCTTCTGAATCTGCAGGAGAATCTGGAGCGAGAGCAGGGTGTTCAAGATTCCAATTTATAAAATCTGTTGTTGTTGCGTGTCCCCAGTGCATGGGACCCCATTTTGTTGAATATGGATGCCACTGATAAAAAAGATGAATTTTTCCTTGAAAAAAAGAAAAGCCGTTAGGATCATTGAGCCAGCCCGCAGGACAGGAAAAATGAAACAGCGGTTTTTGCATTTTCAAGTGCATGCTGTTTTCTGTTTCTGAATAGATTTCATTTTGTTTATTAAAAGCAGACTGAATCGAATATTCCATGACTTTAAAGAATAACGCAGTATTTTTTAAAGTCAAATGAAATTTGAATATTATTTATTTAGCATGAAATTGAGTTTTATTTAATTAATCATTTAAGTGATTTTATGAAAAAATATAATTTAAAAAATAATTATTTTCTTTGTTTTAACTCGGAAATCAAATAATTGAGAGTTAAATTTCAGAATTTTTCCATTTTTCAAGCATTTTGTTTATGGTAATTTGAAAATCAGCAGCAATCTGTTCTTTTATTTTAAGACGGATTCTAGCATTTTCATCATTATTTTCAATAACTATCTCATCCAGATTATTTGGAAGAAATAGTTGATAAACATCAATTTCAAGAACATCGGCTATCTTTACTAATGTTCCTTCTCTCGGCCAGCGACGTTTACCTTCAATATCATTTATATTTTGAGCGGAAACTCCAACTTTTTCTGCAAGTTGTTCTTGTGTAAATTTGCCTTTCCTGTATTTCTTTATATTGAATGAAAGTGTTTCATGTAATTCTTTTTCTGTCATACTTGCATTTTGATAGTAAAAATTATGGTAGTACACTTGCAATTTGATTTATTATATAATATACTTTCATATCGCAAGTATATTTATAAGTTAGAAATAATATACGAATAAAGGAGAATGAAGTGAAAAAAGAAGAGCATGTAAAAGCTGAAAATGAATTTGATTTTGAAAAAACTATAGGTTTTGGAAGGGCTAATATTGGTGCTCACCTTACTTATGTTTTTGTGAATTCGGATTCAATGGAAATCAAAAAGCAAAAGAAAATCTTTTTTTCAAAGAAAGATATAGGAACAGAAACTATACCTTTTAATTCAATAACTAATATAGTAATTAAAAATCATTTTTCACTTGGAGACTTGATATCTGGTATTGTATGTTTTCTGGTTGCAGCAATAACAGGCCAGTTTCTTATGGGATTAATTATTCTTGCTGTTTTATTGTTTTGTTCTTGGGGTAAAAAGATTATTTTTGAAAAAAGCGATGGTAGTAAAGTTGATTTTTTAATTGAAGCATTAAAAAACAGCGAAGAATGTGAAAAAATGTTTTCTAAACTTAATGAATTTAAATTGTCAAAAGAATTGAACTTTTCTGTTCCTGTAAAAAAATAAACTGTTATTATATGAGGCAATGCTGTTATGGACACTGAAGCATTAAAAACCGATTTACAAAAAATTGAATATAAAAATCTTTCAATCAATGATGGTAGTAGTGCAGAAAAATTTAAAAAGATTGAAAGAAAATTCAAAATTCCTGAAACAAGCAAGATCATTGCTTTTATTAATGATGATTTAGACGATTCATTAGAGTCAGGAGGCATGATAAAAAGGTAAACGAACAAGCGGTAATGTGATACGCTGAAGTGATTCAGCGGAACCCAGGCATCAGTTCGTCATGTTTAGTAAGGACACAGATCCTTGTTCAGGAGAATGAAGAGCTTTTGCCGCAT
>JAFOCI010000036.1 GCA_017381365.1 Treponema sp. | reverse complement strand
AGTAGTATTTTTAGCAGATGGATTCGAGGATGCCTAAAATCGAAAATCCGTTAAAAATGGACGCACCAGCGTTCATTTAGGATTATCGAAAAAATGGCACAAGCGAGATTTATCGAGCGTGCGACGAGAGATGCAAACAAAACAAAAAAAATGGAAGGAATATAAATGAAAACAGCAGTAGTTTTTTTAGCAGATGGATTCGAGGATGCCTAAAATCGAAAATCCGTTAAAAATGGACGTATCAGCGTTCATTTAGGATTATCGAAAGAACGGCACAAGCGAGATTTATCGAGCGCGCGACGAGAGATGCAAATAAAACAAAAAAATGGAAGGAAATAAAAATGAAAACAGCAGTAGTTTTTTTAGCAGATGGATTCGAGGAGCTTGAAGCTCTCACCCCCGTAGATTATTTGCGCAGGAGTCATGAGGTGGATGTGTTCACTGTTGCCGTTCCTACAGCAGCAATGACAGATCCGTATATTGTGTGCAGTTCGCATAAAATTCCATTGATTGCGGATTTAAGCTTTGATGAATTCAAAAATGAATTCGCAGAAGAACTTCCTGACCTGGTTTTCTGCCCTGGAGGAATGCCAGGTTCTGCAAATCTTGCGGCAAATAAAGATGTAACAGCATTCATAAAAAAATGCTTTGCCGCAGGAAAGTACGTTTCCGCAATCTGTGCCGCACCAGCAGTAGTTCTTGCAAAAACAGGCGTACTGAAAGGAAAAAAATGGACATGCTATCCAGAAATGGAAAAAGACGTGGAACAGTATTGTGGTTCAGAAGCAGATGTAAAGGAAGTTCTTGAAGGAAGCACTCATACAACAGAATTTCCATTTGTGACAGATGGAACAGTAATAACAAGCCGAGGAGCAGGAACCGCCGAACAGTTTGCAATGGAACTTGTACGTCTTCTTGCAGGACAGGAAATCAGCGAAAAGCTTAGAAAAGTCTGCGTTCAGCGTTAAAACAAAAATGGGGCTGTCCAATAAGTTTGCATTACGGTGGTTGAGTTTATCGAAACCACCACATTTAGTGTAGCAGTCATTTCGACGAGTGGTTCCTGAGCCCTTCGACAGGCTCAGAAACCACCTGTCGAAGGGCTCAATGAGCGCTACACTCATTACTTTTGGGACAGCCCCATTTTTTATGCAAAAAAAATTATTATTTAGCAGGTTTTGCCAGAACTTTTTCAAGGTTTGGACGTTTTACAAGGTCTTTTTTGAGGCCTTCTGCACGAGCTTTGTTTACATAGTCTGGACTCTGGAAAGAATATTTGAAGTTTGTGTGAACATCATAAGTTCCTTTCATCAAAGCGTAAGCGTCTTCAGTCATAACAAGTTCTTCGTCTGTTGGAATAACGAAAATCTTAACGTCAGAATCATCAGCATGAATGAAAGTTTCTGCGTTGTTTGTACTTGACCATTCGTTTCGCTGCATATCAACCTTGATTCCAAAGTTTTCAAGACCTTCAACACATTTTCCACGGATGTAAGGACCGCGTTCGCCAACACCAGCAGTGAATACGATTGCATCAACGTGACCGAGTTCTGCAGCAAAAGCACCAATGTATTTCTTAACACGCAATGATTCCATGTTGATTGAAAGCTGGCAGAGTTTGTCACCAGCCTTTGCACCCTGTTCAATATCTCTGCGGTCAGAATATTTTTCTGTAGTACCAAGACAACCTGATTTTTTGTTCAAAGCTTTGTCCATTTCGTCTGCAGACATGCCAGTTTTGCGCATGATATAGAATGGAAGCGCAGGGTCAAGGTCACCAGAACGAGTACCCATTACAAGTCCTTCAAGAGGAGTAATACCCATTGTTGTATCGTAACATACACCGTTTTTAACAGCGCACATAGAGGCACCGTTTCCGATGTGACAGATGATGATATTTGTGTCTTTTGGATCTTTTCCAAGAAGAACTGCAGCACGTTTTGCTGTGTAAAGGAAAGAAGTTCCGTGGAATCCGTAGCGGCGTGCGGCATATTTTGTGTACCATTCACGTGGAATAGCGTACATGAAAGTTTCTTCTGGCATAGTCTGGTGCCATGCTGTATCCATAACAGCTGCGTGAGGAACATTTGGAAGAACCTTCTGAGCTGCTTCAATACCCATGATATTTGCGGGCATGTGCAAAGGACCAAGGTCGATTACGGAACGGAAAGTATCAAGAACTTCTGGAGTGATAAGAACTGATTTTGTAAATTTATCTCCACCATGAAGTACGCGGTGCCCTACAGCACCGATTACGCTCATGTCAGAAATAACACCAACTTCAGGGTCTGTGATTTCTTTAAGAATAAGCTCAATAGCTTCCTTATGAGTTGGACAAGGACTCAAAACTTCTGTTTCTGTTCCTTTTGCTTTGTGTGTAATACCAGAACCGTCAGCGCCGATTCTTTCTACAACACCGCTAGCCATTACTTCTTTGTTGTCCCAGTCGTAAACCTGATACTTTGCAGATGAAGATCCGCAGTTAAGTGTTAAAATAACCATAATTAAGCTTCCTTAAAAATAAAATTTATTCCCTTGCAAAAGTGTCCTGACTCTGTTTTTCTTTATTCAGGGCAGTTACGTACTGAATAAAGTGATCTTCCAGAGTTTTGTGTGGTCCAGGTAGCTTCATTCGTTCCCGGGCTCGGGCATTATCGCGACGGATTGTGTACATTGAATAGAAGTCACGGTAGTCAAGACCGGCATCGGCTTTTACGTGCTCCTGAAGGAATGATGAAACTTCATCACGATTGATAGCGGCAATACCTTTTTCTCTAAGTTCTTTTTTAAGAAATTCAATCTGTTCAAAAGAAATGCCAAAGAGAAATTCTTCCATTGCCTGTTTTACTTCCGGTTCTTCCAGTTTTGCCTGAATAAACCGAATCCATTGTTCATCCATCTGCATTGACATCATGATGAGCTCGCTCGTTCCCATCATTGTTCCGAATGCAGGTGCCAGCTTGCGTCGTGCATCCCATACAGTCTGGAGTACAGGTGCAACAGATTCAACTGTCTGATCGTTTCGATGTTCCCATATTAAAAGAAGGGACATGGCCCAGCTTCTTCTAAAGTCCATTGGCTGGGATTCGTCACGAATAAGATTAAGGTAAACGTCCTCTGCCATGAGAGAGAACATTAATGTTATAGTTTCCAGCTGAAGAATTTTTGTCAATTCAACAGGAGCTTCAACAGTTATGCTCAGTTTTGTAAGCGATGAAAATGTATGAATCTTTGAAACCATAAATGCTTTTCCAAGAATAGCTTTTGATGGAAGCTGCAAAGTTGTATCGCCTTTGTCCTGGTGTTTGATCAAAGAATCTATGAGAAGTTGAGGTGTTCGTGTTCCGCCAGGCAGATTTCCCCGTTCAAGTAAAGATGGAAATTTAGCAATGGCAGCTGCAAGATGGCGCATATTTTTCATGCGGTCTTTTATGATTGTGGCTCTGTCTGGAGCGGCTTCTTCAATAAAAGGTAAGAGCTGATTGTAGAGTTCCTGCTCTTTTGCAGTAAGGATTACAATACCTTCTTCCTGCTGTTCTGTTGAAGTTGCCTCAGTATCATAAAATTCGCTGATGTCTACTTCTGTGAATGTCTGATTATTTTGAATGTTAGAATCTATCACAATAAGCCTATTATACAACACGAAAGGTTCGTTTTTCAATGAATAAATCATTCAGTATGCAATTTTATTTTCCGATAATCAAAATATGAAAAAGTTATATTTATCAGTTATATTTTCGCTATTAAGTTTTTGTTTTTATGCTCAGAGTCAGCTTTTAATCCGCCCTTCTGACATCAGACTTGTTCCAGAAAGCGGAGCGGGCTTTGATGAAATAAAAGGATATCATCTTTTCGTAAAAAAAAATCCAGGTGTTGAATCAATAATGCTGGTAGAAACAACAAAGGATCCTGAAGGAAAATCTGATAATTATGCTTACAGAGCCATGGAATATAATGAAATAAATGGAGACGAAATTCGTTATCTGAACGGCAAAGTGCTTGATTCAAAATATTCAAAATATAGTCTTATAGATTCCACCCCGGAGCCAGATGATGAATTTGGAGAAGCTTTTCACATTTATATTCCATATCAGATGGAATACGGTTATCCCTGGTCAAGAAATGGAATTGTAACGATTGACCGTGGAACTTTTATAAATGTGCGTTCTTTTGCAAAAAAGTACGGTGATTATTCCGGCGAATATTACGACAATGCTTATATGTTTGATCTTGGCGCACCTGTGGTGATTCATAAAGAAAAACCTGTAGAACCTGAAACAGAGCCTGAACCTGAAATGGAATCCGAACCAGTAGCAGCGGAAGAAGTTCGTCCAGAACCAGAACCAGAACCAGTTCCTGTTCCTATTCTGACAGATGATTACAATCCTGTTGCAACAGAAAAATTTGGTGAAATTTCTGAATTTCTGACATATTCAAAAGGTCCTGAAACAATCGTAGAGGATATTATGGCTTCTCTGGATTCAATAAATCCTAAGCGCAAAGTTGACGTAGTTTTTGCAATAGATGCAACAGGCAGCATGAAGGATGATATTGAACAGCTTAGAAAAGAATGGGTGCCACGTCTGATTGCTGAGTTAAAACAGTTTGATGAAATCAGATTGGGATTGCTTTTGTACCGGGATTATCCGGATAATTTCAGATTTAAAGGACTTCCTGTAAAGTTTTTTGACTTTACATATAATATCAAGGAATTTGAAGCAAATCTGAATGCTTTTATAATAAAAGGAACAGAAGGTGGCGACATTCCGGAAGCTGTTTACGAAGCCATGTACGCTTCTCTGGAATTCTACAAATGGGATGAAGATGCTCAGCGTAAAATTATCCTTATCGGCGATGCAGAGCCTCATCCAAAGCCTCGTGGTTCTGGAAAATATTCAAAAGATTTAGTTATGAAGCTGGCGGCCGAAAAGGAAATTGCCATCGACGCAATCATTACGCCAGATGACAAGGGAAAACGAGGCCGTTAGTTGTAGCCTGGCTTAAACTTTTCTGGAATGCGATCTATTCCAAGCTGAGAAAGCTTTTTAAATGAAGCAGGCAGTACACCAAATTCTGCGGTTTCATAAAGTTCTATGATTTCGTTGAATTTTGCAAAAGCTCTTTCATAGTCTTTTCTGTTCAGATATAAGTGACCAAGCTCATAAGTAGCTTCAATATATACGTTTGTATTCATTCCGAACCGCTGAATTACAGCTGAATAGTATTCTTCTGCAGCTTTGTAATTTCCAATTTCGTATTCATCCTGACCCATTTGAATTAACTGGGTATATGACAGATCAGCTGGAATAATTCTGCTGGAAGCGCATGAAGCCATTAAGATTAATAAAGTTCCTGAAAATATTGTAAAAAGTATTTTTTTCATAGGTCAATTCTATAATTAAAACTCTAAAATTGCTAGCAAGTTACAAAATTCAGTAAAATATTTCTTGCTTGTATAATTGAAGCAAATTATAATAATATCTGCTAATTTTATATTAAATAAATATCGAGGAAAAAAATGAAAAAAACAATAATCGCTGTTTCAGTTTTGTGTGCAGTTCTTATGGGAATTACAGGCTGTTCTAAGTCTGGGGAAAAGAAAATCAAAATCGGAATAATTCAGCTTGTTGAACATCCGGCTCTTGATAAAAATTATCAGGGGTTTGTTGACGGACTTGCAGAAGCAGGTTTTGTAGATAAAAAAAATATTGTAATTGATTATCAGAATGCACAGGGCGAACAGGCTAACTGTGTGACTATCGCAGAAAAATTTGTAAACGACCGTGATGACTTGATTTTTGCAATTGCAACTCCTGCAGCTCAGGCAGTAGCAAACGCAACAACAACAATTCCTGTTCTTGTTTCATCTGTAACAGATCCAGAATCTGCAAAGCTGGTTGCAAAAAATACTGCACCTGGCGGAAACGTAACTGGAACTTCTGACCTTACACCATGTGAAGCTCAGATGAATCTTTTGAAAAAATTGTGTCCTGATGCAAAAACTGTAGGTATGCTTTTCTGTTCAAGCGAACAGAATTCTTTCTTCCAGGTTTCTCTTGCAAAAGCTGCCTGTGAAAAGCTTGGTCTTAAAACAATCGAAGGCTCTGTTTCTAACTCAAACGAAATTGCTCAGGTTGTTCAGTCTCTCTGTGGAAAATGTGATGTTATTTACTCGCCAACAGATAACATGATTGCTGCCGGAATGACAACAGTTGCTCAGGTTGCAAACGAAAATAAGATTCCGACAATCGTTGGCGAAGAAGGCATGGTTCAGTCTGGTGGTCTTGCAACTTACGGAATCAATTACTACGAACTTGGAAAACAGACTGCAAAGATGGCTGTTGAGATTCTTAAGGGCGAAAAAACTCCTGCAGAAATGCCAGTTCAGTATCTTTCAAAGTGTGATTTGAGCGTAAACGAAGAAACTGCAAAAATTCTTGGAATCACAATTCCTGCTGATCTATAATTATTAATTTGGGAGTCGCTATATGCCGATTTTGCTAGCCATTGAAGGTGCTGCAGCACAAGGCGTTCTTTGGGGTGTTATGGTTCTGGGAGTTTATCTTACTTTCAGACTTTTGAATGTTGCAGATTTGACTGTAGACGGAAGTTTTGCTACTGGTGGTGCTGTTACAGCTGTTCTTATTCTTAAAGGAATGAATCCGGTTCTTACATTGCCTGTAGTTTTTATTGCAGGGTGTTTAACAGGTCTTGCAACTGGCTTTATGAATACAAAACTGAAGATTAATGTTCTTCTGGCAAGTATTCTTACTCAGCTTGCCTTGTATTCTGTAAATATTCGTATCATGGGAAAATCCAACATTCCGCTTTTGGGTTCTCCTACAATGATGCGAAAATTTAGTGCAGTTATTGGTAACCGTCTGAACAATACTCAGATTTCCCTGCTTATGGGAACAATTATTGTAATTGCACTCATTGCGCTGATTTACTGGTTCTTTGGAACTGAAATGGGTAGCGCTATTCGTGCCACTGGTAACAATGAAAGAATGGTTCGCACCCTTGGTGTTAATACAGACAATATGAAAATTCTTGGACTTATGCTTTCCAACGGGCTTGTTGCATTGAGCGGTGCGCTGGTTGCACAGAGTCAGGGATATGCCGATGTTGGAATGGGTACCGGAACAATCGTTATAGGACTTGCTTCCATAATTATTGGTGAAGTGATTTTCGGGGCAAGATTTGGATTCTGGTATGCGTTGCTTTCTGTTATTTTTGGTTCAATTATTTACCGAATCGTAATTTCAATTGTTCTTCAGCTTGGTTTGAAATCAACAGATATGAAACTTCTTACTGCATTGATTGTAGCGATTTCTCTTTCTGTGCCTGTATTCAAGGCAAAAATAGACAGACGCCGCCATTTTCTTAGAAATGCTCCTGAAAATGAAGCAGATACAAGAAGACATGCAAGTTCTGAAAAAATTCCTGTTACAGATCAGAATTTTGGACCGGGGAGATAATTGATATGTTGAAGCTTACAAATATAACAAAGACATTTAATCCTGGTACAATAACAGAAAAGAAAGTTCTGCGCGGAATTGACCTTGAACTTGATGATGGCGATTTTGTTACTGTAATTGGCGGTAACGGTGCCGGTAAATCTACGCTTCTGAACATTATTGCCGGTGTGCATTATCCTGATACAGGTTTTGTATCATTAAGTGATAAAGATATGACTATTGTTCCTGAACATATCAGGGCAAAATATCTTGGTCGTGTTTTTCAGGATCCTATGATGGGGACTGCGGCAAACATGAGTATAGAAGAAAATCTTGCTATGGCAATGCGCCGCGGAAAAAAGCGTGGCTTGTGCTGGCATATAAAAGATAACGAACGAGAGTTCTACAAGGAAAGACTTTCTCTTTTGGAATTAGGACTGGAAAACCGTCTTTCTGCTAAGATTGGACTTTTAAGCGGAGGTCAGAGACAGGCTATTACTCTTTTGATGGCAACTTTGCAGAAGCCGGAGCTTCTTTTGCTTGATGAACATACTGCAGCCCTTGATCCTAAAACTGCAAAAAAAGTTCTTGAAATTACGGATGCTCTTGTTAAAAAGGATAATCTTACTACTTTCATGGTAACACATAACATGAAAGACGCACTTCTTTACGGAAACCGTCTTATCATGATGATGGAAGGAAAAATAATTTTTGACGTAAAAGGCGAAGAAAAGAAGAAGCTTACCGTTGAAGACCTGCTTGAAAAGTTCAGTGTAAACGGTGAGATGAGCGACAAAATCGTGCTTTCTTAAATTACTTTATTTCTTCTAAAACTTCAAAATCAAGTTCTTCAGGCTCCAGCTCTTGTACTACGCTGGAGTCTGTTCGTTTTAAAATCATTATTGTGATGTCGTCTTCTATCGGCTGTTCACCAATAAATTCCTGAAGTTTATCTGTAAGAATTTTTAAGATTTCTTCTGGTGATTTATCATGATTTTCGCTGACAATCTGCTTTACCCGGTTAAGTCCAAATTGTTCTTCCCGATTATTGGAACTTTCTGTAAGACCGTCTGTATAGCAGACAAATAAATCATCTTTACCCATGGTAAATTTAATTTCTGGGAACGAAACATCAAGACCGCGCATACCGATTGCACCATAATGCTGGCGTTTTTCATCCTGCTTGATTTCTTTGATTAGTTTTTCATTTGCATTGTAGTGCAGCGGGTATGGATGACCTGCGTTACCAAGCTCAACAGTACAGATATCTTTTTCATCAAATTCACTAAAGCGGCACAAAAGTCCTGTCAGATAGTTATCAATTTCACCTTTTTCTGTGATGATGGAATTGTTTATGCGGTTAAGCATATGCTCGATGCTTTCTCTGTTTCTGTAGCCTCTCTGGAATGCGTGAGAAATAATATTTTTTGAAAGCATAGTGATAAGGCTGGCAGAAATTCCGTGACCTGAAACATCAAAGATAGAGATTCCGTTCAAAATATTTTTAAAATTGTAGTAATCGTAAAGGTCGCCGGAAACTTTTGCCAAAGGTTCGTAACAGATGGCAATATCCCAGCCTTTAAAATGCTTTATTGGCTGTGGAAAGAATTTTCGCTGAACAATTGAAGCCATTTCAAGCTCCAGCTCTGAGCGGAATTTTTCCTTTTCAAGGCGGGCATTCAATATAGAAAGCTCATAGTTAGCATCTTTTAATTCGTGGGTGCGTTCGTTTACTTTTTTTTCAAGATTTTCGTTAAGGTCTTTAAGTTCAATTGTTTTTACGTTGTTTTCTCTGTACATAAGCAAAGCACGTCTTGAAAGTACGATGATAAAGAAAATGATTGTGCCTTGCCATGAAAACAGGGAAAAAAAAGGAAAAACGGAATCTGGCGAAAGTTTTCGGACAGATATATCAATAATAATTCCAAAAAGAACTGGAACAAATCCCTGAATCAGAATTAAAGCTTCACGCCTGGTTTCTTTTCTTAAAAGGGATTTTAACCAGAAATATATTCCAAAAGAAATATGAGCAATGATAACGAAAATCATAGGAATTGTAATTTTCATCAAGTCATCATAGTTTCTTGTGGAAATAATTATTGTTTCAGAAATCAAAAACAGTATAAGCCTTATGGAAAGGATTTTATGAGGCTGTTTGTAATTTATGAATTCAGCAATAAAATCAGAAAGAAGATAGAAGGTGGCAACTAATGATGCTGAAAGACTAATCTTCATGAACCAGAAATACGAAAGATTAAAAGCGTGGTTTACTGCCAGTTCTGGTGAAAAAAAAGCTGTCATGAATGACATGGTTGTCAGGTTTACAAGAGCAAAAAATTTATAAGACCTGTTGCAGCCGAATGCAACTGACATCATGGAAAAAAGCAGGATTGTAAGAAAAAGACCACCTTGAAAATAAAAATAGATACGTGTGCAGAAAAAAGTAACTAGTTCTGAATAAGTGCGGGCATCGTCAACTGTGCTTATGAAAGTGTTTTTTGAAATTCCACTTTGTCCATGGGACCATATTTTTATGAGGATTGTATTGTTTCCTTCCTGATTCAGGATTCCTTCTGGAATAACGTAGTTATGGGCTGAATACAATGCGGAATATTCGTTTGGTGGAAAATTACCCAGAGAACCGACAAAATTGCCGTTTACGTAAGTTTTATCGGCCATTCTGAGATATGGAATGGAAAGTCCAAGTGACTGATGTTTAAGATAATCTGGCAATGAAAAATCAGCGCGAATCCATAGATAATGACCTGACAGGCCAAAGTTTCCGTCATCGGCGAAAATGTGCTGAATATTTTTTGTTGTCATATCGTATAGAGGGCTGAAATTTTCGTATTCTTCAATTGCATCTTCATAAGTGTCGTCTGCAGTTGCTGTTGCCCACATGAATGAATGGGCTAGATAAAGACGGTGAGGCTTGTCTTTTTTATCCATTTTGCAGGATGTAAGTAGTGCGAGAAAAAATAGAAATGTAATTTTTGTAACTAAAGATAATTTTTTCATTTTTGGACAAAAACCCACTATATATTATCGGCAGAAAAAGCAGAAAAATGCAATAAATTATACGAAGTTCCATAAAATATTCTGGAACTTCATAAAATTAATTTTGCTTCCAGTCAGAAGCATTTTTTTCGGCTATGGTTGAGCTTTTTTTTTGATGAAATCCTGTGGTTTGCGGTGCAAATTCGGGCTGGTCGTTGAATATTTATGTGCTATGGCATAAAATCAAGGAAATTATGAATCTTAGTGAATTGAAAGCGGGCCAGAGTGGCAAAATTATTGATATACGGGTTCAGGGCGAACTTAAACAGCATTTTCTTGATGTGGGAATTATTCCTGGTGTCATTGTTACTGTTGTAAAGCTTGCGCCTATGGGCGATCCTATGGAACTTAATATTCATGGATATGAGCTTACGTTGCGTCTGGGAGATGCTTCTCACATTACAGTTGAGGAAGTCAGTGAAGAAATTCTGGAAGAGATAGATACATTGAACCGTATCTGGGAAACGGAACATCCTGGTCTTGGCGAAGAAGGGAAATTCCATATAAAAAGCGAAGAAAATCCATTGCCATCAGGAACGAAGCTTACTTTTGCATTGGTAGGAAATCAGAACTGTGGAAAAACAACTCTTTTTAATCAATTGACGGGTTCCAATCAACACGTAGGAAATTTTCCAGGTGTAACAGTAGACCGCAAGGACGGAGTAATAATCGGGCATAATAATTCTGTGATTACGGATTTACCGGGAATTTATTCCATGTCGCCGTATACAAGTGAAGAGATAGTTTCGCGCAATTTTGTACTGGAGCAGAAACCAAAGGCTATCATCAATATTGTTGATGCTACAAACATTCAAAGAAATCTTTATCTTACCATGCAGCTTCTGGAAATGAATATTCCCATGGTAATTGCGTTGAACATGATGGACGAGCTTATTGGAAATGGCGGTTCAATCGACGTTAATGCCATGGAACAGATGCTGGGGGTGCCTGTTGTTCCAATTTCTGCGATAAAAAATGCCGGCGTTCAGGAACTCATTGAGCATGGGCTGCATATTGCAAAATATCAGGAAAAACCGTTGCGACAGGATTTTTGTGATGAAACTGAACATGGAGGCGCTGTTCACAGATGTCTGCATGCAGTAATTCATCTTATTCAGGATCATGCAGAAAGGGCAGGTGTTCCTGTAAGGTTTGCGGCAAGCAAAATCATAGAAGGCGATTCTCTGATTCTGGAAAAACTGGATCTGGATCAGAATGAACTGGAAACTCTTGAGCATATTATCTGTCAGATGGAAAAAGAACGGGGGCTTGACCGGAATACAGCAATGGCGGAAATGCGTTTTTCGTTCATCTATAAAGTATGCGACAAAACTGTGAAGAAACCAAAAAACAGCAGGGAGCGTTTGCGCAGTGAAAAGCTTGACCGCTTTTTGACAGGAAAATATACAGCTATTCCATTATTCATTTTGATTATGGCTTCTGTTTTCTTTTTGACTTTCAACGTTATTGGCGCTTTTTTACAGCAGCTTCTGGAAAGCGGAATAGAATATTTGACATTCCTTGTTGATGGTGCCATGACTTCTGCCGGAGTAAATGAAGCAATTAAAGGACTTGTGATAAACGGAATTTTTGGCGGCGTTGGCAGTGTGCTGAGCTTTTTGCCAGTCATTGTTACACTGTTTTTCTTTCTTTCCATTCTTGAGGACAGCGGATATATTGCCAGGGTTGCATTCTTCATGGATAAGCTTTTAAGAAAAATGGGACTTTCCGGACGAAGTATCGTTCCCATGCTTATAGGATTTGGTTGTACTGTACCAGCTGTAATGGCAACAAGAACCTTGCCTAGTGAACGGGACAGAAAACTTACAATTCTTTTGACTCCTTTTATGTCATGTACTGCAAAGCTTCCGATTTATGCGTTCTTTGTTAATGCGTTTTTCCCAGAAAAAGGTGGTTTTGTAATGACCGGACTTTATCTTTTGGGGATTCTGTTTGGCATTTTTATGGCATATTTATATAGAAGGACGTTGTTCAAAGGTGAAGCCGTTCCGTTTGTAATGGAGCTTCCGAATTACAGACTTCCAATGCTTAAGAATGTTGGACAGCTTTTGTGGGATAAGGCAAAGGGATTTTTGTACAAGGCGTTTAGTGTCATTCTGATTGCAACAGTTGTTGTCTGGTTTTTGCAGTCATTTGATTTAAGACTGAATCTTGTGGAAGATTCCGGAAACAGTATTCTTGCCATGATTTCCAGTCTTTTTGTTCCGATTATGGAGCCTATGGGACTTGGAGACTGGAGAATCTGTACGTCACTTATAAGCGGTTTTATTGCAAAGGAAAGTGTTGTTTCTACAATGGAAATTCTTTTTGCAGGCAATGTTGAAGCAATGCTTTCTGAAGTTACGGCTGCAGTCATGCTTGTATTCAGCCTTCTTTACACGCCTTGTGTTGCTTCTATTGCGGCCATTAAAAGAGAGCTGGGAATAAAATGGGCGGTGGCAGTTGCAGGCTGGCAATGTGGGGTTGCCTGGATTGCAGGTTTTGCGGTTTTTATAATAGGGTCGGTTTTATGAAGTTGATTGATTTTATTATTCTTGGAGCAGTTGCTTTAGTAGTTGCTGTTGCTGTCATTATGGTTTTTAAGAAACGAGGAAAATGCAGCTGCGGTTGTGACGGTTGTTCTTGCAGAAACAGTTGCGAAAAGAAAAAAAATATTTAAGTAATTTTTTTCACTAAAGTAAGGACTTGTGTTATAATTCTATATATTTGATTTTTGCCATCTTTGGCTAGCCGTTAACGCGGTGTATGTATAAGGATTAATAATGAAAAAGTTTTTATGTGTTTTGGTTTTGTTCGCAGTTTGTGTGTCGTCGGTTTTGGCAAACAGTCTTTCTTACATCAAGAATGGGGAATTTACTTATTATCTTGATACTCGTGGAAAGTCAAATTATGCCCGTGGTTATCTTGTTTATCATGCAGAGGGTGGTTATTCATTTGTCTTTATGAGCGTAGTAAATCTTGATGACGGAAAAAAATGGCGCATTGTGGCCCAGGGAAACGACAATGACGAAGGAAAATTTAATTTTACAAAGCTTAACGGTTTGGAACAAATTCCAGAAGAAATTCGAGGGGTTGTAACTCAGAGTGTTCCTGATTTTTTAAATTTCAATGATAATTATCAGAAGAATAAGGAAGAAATAGGATTTGATACAAAAATTTCAGATTATTGGGATGAAAAATTAGTTCAGTATTATCATTACAATAAAATTCTTCCGTTATTTAAGTTTTCCCATATTTCTGTAAACGACTCCGAACAGCCTGTTGTTCTTGCACGGCTCATGGGAACTATTCCAAATTACAGTCAGGAAAGTTTGAATATGTTCTTCAATATGGATATTTCTGAATTTAAACCATCTCATGGAGCAGCTTCAGTTAAGATTCCGCAGGCAAAAAAAATAAAGGTTCGCATGAATGGATATGAAGCTGCTATCGATAAAAACTGGGAATTAAATAAATTTGAAGGAAATGATTCATGGTGGCTCAAGGTTCAAACTATTAGGGATGCCATGATTATGGTTGAAAACTTCCCGGAACGAATTCCTCTTGCAACTCCGGAGCAAAGACTGGAAATTGCGAAACTTTTAATTGCAAATCGGGCAGGAATTCTTCCATATTCGATTAAAGTTTCTGAAACAAAAAAATCACTTACATTCCAGTATGAATCTTATGATGATAAAAATATTGTTACCGTAACACGAATGACTTTAGTTCCTGGCAAATGTCTTAACTTCAGTGCATATAAAGATATTTTCGAAGAAAATAAAGATTATTTTGAAACAGTAATTTCTTCACTTAAAAAAATTAAATAAAGAGAGGAATATATCTCAAGAAGAGTTAGCTTCTGCTATAAATTCTCATCAAGTATATATTTCAGAAATAGAGAATGGAAAGAAGCAGCCTTCTATTACAGTTCTTTATAATATAGCTGAATCTGCATTGATTTATAAGTGTGATAAATAATCATTTTTTTTAGTTGCGGAAGCTAAGTTTCTATTCATTGTATAATATGGCATAATTCATTATATTTATTGAAGAAATTGTACATTTTGAAATGCGTTAGGGATTGTAGAGGCCACTGAAAAACCTCTGATCTTAAAATTTTTAGTGTTCTTTTTCGATAGTTTTTGAATAAAGTAACACTAAATATGGATAAAAAAGCAGTGATAGGGACTTTTTCAGTGGCTTCGGATTGTAGGGGCGCGTAGCGTTACGGAATGGCGGTGGTTGAGTTTATCGAAACCACCAGAATGAAGTAATGAAGGCGAAAGCCGGAACCCCGAAAAGCCCGACAGTCAGGGTGGTTGAGCCTGTCGAAACTACCCTGACTGGAACGCCCTGATAAATAAAAGGTGATTTCGACCTGCTCAATCACCACATTGAGGTAAATAAATGGCAGATACAATGCATGCTTTGGAAAAAAATCCAAACTGGAAGGGACGCCGGGGACCAGTTGTTCTGGTTATCATGGACGGTGTTGGTTATGGCAAGTATGAAGAAGGGGACGCTGTAAAGGCTTCTAAAATGAAGTATCTGGACTGGTTCACAGCTAACTGTCCACACACTCAGCTTAAGGCTCACGGAACTGCTGTTGGTCTTCCAAGCGACGACGATATGGGAAACAGCGAAGTTGGTCACAATGCTATTGGTTGTGGTCGTGTTTTTGCTCAGGGGGCTAAACTTGTTGGTGAATCTATTTCTTCTGGCACAATGTTCCAGGGTGCTACTTGGAAAAAGCTTGTAAAGAATGTAAAGGACAAGGGAACAACTTTCCATTTGATGGGATTGGTTTCTTATGGTAACGTTCATTCACATATTGACCACCTTAAGGCTATGATTGCTCAGGCTCACAAAGAAGGTGTTAAAACTTTGCGCGTTCATGCTTTGCTTGACGGTCGTGATGTTCCTCCAACTTCTGCTTTGGAATATTTTGAACCACTTGAAAAATATCTTGCTGAATTTACTGATGTTGATTACCAGATTGCATCGGGCGGTGGTCGTATGTACATTACTATGGACCGCTACGGTGCTGACTGGTCAATGGTTGAAAGAGGATGGCACGCTCACGTTTTAGCTGATGGCCGCCAGTTTGCTAGTGCTACTGAAGCTATCAATACTTATCGTTCTGAAAACGCTGGTCTTTTGGATCAGGATATGCACGAATTCGTTGTTGCTAAAGACGGAAAACCAGTTGGTCCAATCGTTGACGGCGATTCTGTAATCTTCTTTAACTTCCGTGGTGACCGTTCTTTGGAAATCACTGCTGCATTCGAAGAGGATAACTTCCCGCACTTTGACCGGGTTCGTCGTCCTGCTGTTGAATATGCTGGTATGATGGAATACGATGGTGATAACCACAAGCCTGCTCAGTTCCTTGTAAATCCACCAAGCATTGACCGCACAATGGGTGAATATCTTACAAAATCTGGCGTTCACCTGATGGCGATTTCTGAAACACAGAAATACGGTCACGTAACATACTTCTTTAATGGTAACCGCCCTGGGGAATTTGACAAAAATCTTGAAACTTATGTTGAAATTCCTAGTGATGTTGTCCCTTTTGAACAGCGTCCATGGATGAAATGTGCTGAAATTACAGACAAGGTTATCGAAGCTATTGAATCTGGAAAATATGATCACATCCGTTTGAACTATCCAAATGGTGATATGGTTGGACATACTGGTGTATTCAACGCTGTCTGCTGTTCTATGGAAGGTATGGATTTGCAGCTTGGTCGTCTTAAGGCTGCTATTGAAAAGGCAGGTGGAATTTTGTGTCTTACAGCTGATCACGGAAACAGTGATGATATGTACGAACACAAAAAAGACGGTTCTGTTGCAATGGGGGCAGACGGCGAACCAAAGCCAAAAACATCTCACTCATTGAACCCGGTTCCAGGAATTATCTATGACCCTGAATATAAAGGGGAATATGAATTGGAATTGAATTCTGGTTTGGGAATTTCTAGCTGGCCATCAACATTGATGCAGTTGATGGGATTCGTGCCTCCGACAGACTATGACAAATCAATGCTCAACCTGACAAAGTAAACTTTGCAGGTTAGCATTATCATATCTGGACAGCTTGCGCTGCCAGATAAATCCACTTCAAAGCCGACAGCTGCTTTGCAGACTGCGGTTTAACATAATGGTGAGGGTGAAAGCGCTCGTTCTCTTCCTGAGAGCCGACGCATACGCGCGGCACAAACCATAGCGAAATACGCCTGTTTTCATTTGGGAACAGGCTTTTTTTGCGAGTCCTTTATTGTTTTTTGCGGATGCAAAAATGGGAGCCTTGCGACCAAAGCGAAACTCGGTAAGCAAGTCGAGAATCGGCTTGCGACATTTGTTCAGGACTAACGTCCTTCACTTTGTTATGAGTGGAGGGCGTTTTTTTTAGTATTCATCAAGAAAATCTACAAATTCAGATTCTCCTTTCTTACGTCTTTTTATCGAATCAGTTGCCTGGGGATTTTTTAATTCATTGCCTTTTAAAAGTGTATTTGGTCTGCATTTTGGCAATGCAATAAATCCTAATGTGAAAGAGTTTTCTGAAACAGCGAAAGTACAAGAAACTTGATTTTTATTGAAAGATTCTTCAACTAAAGTTGATTTATCAAAGATTTTATCTAGACTTGACAGAAAACGAACCTTTCTGCGAACAGATCCTTTTACCATTTTTTCAGTCTGTCCCTTTTTTGTAAAATCAAAATCATTTTCAGTAAGACTTTTGTTGAGTGCCTTATCAAAAAATTGATCAGCGGAAAGTTGAGTATTGACTCCAGTCAAGTGAAGGAAGTTTGATTTTGTTGCAGAAATTATATAGAAACTGTTCTTTGTAAAGGATTTTGAAAACACTTGATATTCAAAATCAATAAATATGTCTTTATAAACTTGCGCACCATTACATATTGCAGAGAGTACATTTTGTTTAAAAGTTGGAGTCTGATTATGCATAAAAAAATAAGCCGACTTCAAAATTAAAGTCGGCATTGTAGCAGGTTTTAGGTCTCTGCAACGACCAATGGTATAGGGTTTAATGTCTCCTAACCGACATTCAAAATATAGCATAATAAAAATAAAAGTCAATAAAAAAAGTTAGCGAACTTTTAAAAAGTTGTTGACATAAAAATAGTCTTAAGGCCGCTATTGAAAAGGCAGGTGGTATTTTGTGTCTTACAGCTGACCATGGAAACAGTGATGATATGTACGAACACAAAAAAGACGGTTCTGTTGCAATGGGCGCAGACGGTGAGCGTTTTTTTTTATTGCAAGATTTGCTTATAAATTAACAAAGCTTGCATTACACTGCAAAATTTGCTTGAAAATACGCAAATCTTGCAGCAGATTAATATTGTATGGTACTCAGAGAAAAATATATAAAAAAAATCCGTCTTTATAATTAAAAACCGGAAGGTGTTTCAACACCTGAGGATTTTTTATTCGTTCGTGGTAAGGGAACAGTTCAATAAAGGAGTTTCGTCAGAAACCCCAAGTTAAATCAAACGACGGTATTTCGGCGTTTGATTTAAACGTCCTTTTTATGAATCCGACTTAATTAAAATCATCACAGGAATTAGCCGTTGTGGAAAATCCATTGTTCTGCAGCAGGTTCGTGATGAAATAGCCCACCAAACGGATAATATAATCTTTCTGGAATTTGAAAACCGTCGCATAAAAAATCAGATTCCTGATGTTGATTCTCTTTATCATTCAAACCAGAGTTCTTCCATATGGGGTATAATTCACAAAAATGTGACTAGGTTTAATGAACAAATTAAGTTTGGTGATTATACCCATATTCTTTATCATTCATTTCCAAAAACTGCTCAGGAGTAACAGCCTGAACAGTTGAGTTTCTGAAATCTTTTACATTTCTTGTAATGATGAAATTGAGTTTTAAATTCTGGGCACATTGAATTTGAAGACAATCTTCCAGATCATCATAAAAATCATAATCAACAAATGCCTTAACGCAGTTGTAATCTTCTTCAATAATTTCTGAACGACTTAATAAAAACTGAATAAGTTTTTTCTTTTCTTCAACAGAAAATTTGTTACCTATTAAATAGTAAATATCGCACAAAGAATGAACGGTTATAAAAGACTTAATATTTCCAAACCAGCATTTATTGAGAACAGTTTTGCTGCTTTCATAAAAAACATTCCGTTTCAGAAACCAGTCTAAAATTATGTTTGTGTCAATAAGAACTTCCATAATATTCTCCGATTCAATTTACATCTGAAAACTCATTTTTGTCGGAATGTAAATGCTTTGTAGAAAGATAGGATTTTTTTTCAGCATCAAAATCAAGCCCGTGTCCTAATCCGCTAAAATGCTCGAATAAAAATTCAGCATCTTTTTCTGAAATATTTTTTGCGTGGTTTTCAATCTTTACTTTCTCAGTCTGAATTTCAACCTTTTTGGCAAGTTTAGCAAGAAGATCAAGTTCTTCAGAATAGACAAGATGGGGAAGAAGGGAAAGTATCTGACTGTAGTAATATCCTCTTTTTTGATTTGTATTTACATTTGCTGCAGAATATACAGCAGATGGCGATGCTAACGACAAATCATAATTAAAATCGCTCTTGATTTTATAGGTCACAGAATCTTTTTCTGAAAGCTTGTTTTCTATAATTACATCATAAGGAACTTTATAGAGCCTGCTCAAGGCAACCACAGATTTTACCCCGGCATCAACTTCACCATTTTCATACTTTGAATACATCTGTCGTGAAATGCCAAGATATTTTGCAACATAAGATTGAGAATAATGGTTTAACTCTCGCAGATACAGAAGTGTTTCTTTCATATTTGTAAGATAATGATTCCAGTTAATAAAGTCAATTATAATTACTGGTGATGTAAAAAAAAATTACAGAATTTAAAAGTCTCTGAAAGCATCTGGAAGATTTGGAAAAAACTTTCCCCAGTTTTTAAATCTCATTACATGACAATTTATTTGAATATTTCTGATATTTTTAATAGATTTTGTTTATTTGAATCGGAGAGACGTCTAAAATTGGCAATCAAAATTTCTTCTTCCTTAGTGGATTTATTTGAATTTCTTATCCCTGTTACAAGATATTCAACAGATACACCTAAAACCTTTGCAATTTTTACTGCAGTTTCAACATTAGGTAACACCGAACGGGAATCAATATAAGAAAGAAAAGTGCTGTAGCTGATTCCAACTTTTGCAGCAATTTCCTTACCCAAAAGTCCTTTGAACTCAATTTCTTCACGCAAACGATCTTTAAAATCCATAATTCAAAATAACAAAATATTGTTGTTGAAAATTTGACAACTACAATTTCTTGAATTACAATTCATATTAAACAACAAGATATTGATGTTAATAATTCAATATCTGAGTAAAATTTTTACGGAGTAAAGAAAATGAATGTTTTAAAAATTATTGGAAAAGTACTTTTAACTATTTTAAGAGTTCCATTTACCATCTGGTATGTAGTGATCGGACTAATAATTAAATTTTTAACAGTAGTTGAAAAATTGATGGTTAAATTTGGAGAAAAAGACAAAGCCTCTCTTGGTGGAAAAGTTTTGGCAATCCTGGCATTTGAATGGGCAAGTCTCGTAAAATTCTACCATTTATACTGGTAATTTTATGTCAGCAAGTCTGACTTAAAATAAAAACTGTCGTCGGCAGTTTAGAAAAAACAAAAATGCTTTAAAAATAAAGCAAAAGGAGAAAAACTATGGCTTATACAAAACCACAGGTAATCGCACAGAACGCTTCTTCAGGAAGCTACGCAGCAGGATGTCCAGCAAATGATCGTAAACATTATCAACCAGGATCTACAAATCCATATTGTAAACAGTGTGAATTAACAATGTAATTTTAATTCACAGGGTCGTCTTCATTTTGAAGTCGGCTCTGTGATGTTTTTTTGGAGAAAAAGATTGTGACAAATACTAATTGGAAAGAAATTGAAGAAAAATTGAATAACGGAACATTTTCAAATGAGGATTATTTAGATTTGCTAGACAATACACTGGCAAAAATGAATAGGTTCCTTGCTTTATTTAAAGAAAAAGTCATACAAAAATATCCAGATAAAAATAATCGTCCAAAAGAGTTGCAATCACGAATTGAAAAAATAGATAGCATTATTAAAGAGAATTAAAAAAATGGATGATAAACGACTAAATGAAATATTGGAATATCAGATTGCTATAAAAGCAGCAGAAAAATATGGTGATTTACCAAAACTTGCAGATGAAGTCTTTAGTAAAACTGAAAAAATCTCAAAGTTAATAATTCAATATATTGAGGGCCTTTATTCTGATGAAACTGATTATCCTGAAGACATAAAAGAACTTTATTCTAAAGCAAAAAAGTTTATCGAATAAGATTTTACCCAAACAAATCCGAGTGAGTTCCAGTTCGGTACAAATAAAGCTGCAACTGAGAATCCACAACTTTATAAACAAGCAGAAAATCCGGATGTACATGACATTCACGGTAACCAGAATAAACACCAGTTAATGCATGGTCTCGTTTTTCAAGAGGAAGAGGCTGCTGTTTTTTTAGTAATTCAATTACTTTAAAAAGTTCCTCAACATCACAATGACGTTTGACTGCTTTTTTGTAATCTTTTTTGAACTGAGAAGAATAGAAAACATCAAGCATCCAGCGAAGCCCTTAAATCTTCCATTGTTTTGTAAGGTCCGTTCAGTTCCTTTCCTTCTTCTGCAAGTGCAATCGTTTTTTTTGTAAGTTCATTTGGCTGTAAAGAAAGTTCAAAAGGAATGCGGTTTTCGCGGACAGCGGTTTTTGCAAAAAGATTAATTGCAACAGAAACAGGAAGTCCAAGGTTTTCACAAAGAGACGAAAACTGTTTTTTTAATTCGGAATCCATCCGAACAGTAAATGCTGTTTGGTTCATAATGATACCTCTTGTGTATCTAATATATATCAAAACCAAGGAGAAATCAATTAAAAATGCTCTACCGACAAAAGAAAGACACTTACATCCGTAACTACGACGGAGCAGGTTACATCACATCAACTGGAATCTGGAACGACAGAATGGTAAACGAAAGCGGCACAGTTTTCTTGTGTGCTTTGTCTCGTGAACCACAAACATTAGACGAACTTGCAGAAAAAATCATAAAGTCATTTGTTGATGTAGATAAAGAAACAATTAAAAAGGATGCCGAAGAATTTTATGAAACTTTGATTGAAGACGGATTTATTATCAAAGGTGAAACTAAAGAAGAACTTGATGCCAAAGATACAGGCTTTACATATAATGCAGTTCTTCCAAAAACTGAACGGGAAGATTTTACTCCAACCATTCGGCGGGCAGATTCCGATACTCAGGAATTTCTGGAAAAGCATTTTAAAGATAAACCTCATTTAACTTCATTCCAGATTGAATTAACTTCCCGCTGCAACGAGCGTTGTGTTCACTGTTACATTCCTCACGATTTGAAATTGTATGATATTACAGAAGAAATGTATTACAACACTTTGGAACAGCTTTCAAAGATGGGAGTTCTTTCTGTAACATTAAGCGGTGGCGAACCAATGTGCCATCCAAAGTTCAAGGAATTCTTGCGAGCTGCAAAGAAATACGACTTTTATGTAAACATTCTTTCTAACTTGACTTTGCTTGATGACGAGACAATTGAGATTATGAAAGAAGGAAATGTTTCTTCCGTACAGGTTTCGCTCTATTCAATGATTCCAGAACATCACGATGCAATTACAACTGTTAAGGGAAGCTTTGAAAAAACAAAAAATGCAATACTCAGGCTTATTGAAAATGATTTGCCGGTTCATGTAAGCTGCCCAACCATGAAAGGAAACAAAGATGATTTTGGCGATGTCCTCAAATGGTGCCATGAACACAAAATCCGTGCACAGACAGACTACATCATGATGGCAGAATTCAACCACGAAACTTCAAACCTTGCACACCGACTTTCAGTAGAAGAAGCAGGCGAAGTAATCAAGCAAATTTCTTTAGGCGATGAAGATTATCAGAAAGCAATCATGGCTCCGGATTTTGTTGAACGCTGCAACCAGAATTGCTTTAATCCGGAACGGCGTCTTTGTGGAGTAGGTATTTCTTCCTGCTGTATGGTTGCCAACGGAAATGTTTACCCATGTGCCGGCTGGCAGGAAATGGTTTTGGGAAATCTAAAAGAAGACACGCTGCAGAATATCTGGGACAATTCAGAGAAAATCAAATGGCTTCGCAGTTTAAAAATGAAGGATTTGGGAAACGGTGAATGCTGTAAATGCGACAAAGCTGCTTTCTGTGCTCCATGTATGGTTCGCAATGCTAACGAAAGTCCTACGGGAAATCCTCTGGAAATCAACCGCCACTTCTGCGCAGTTGCTGCAAAGAATAAAGAAATTGTTCTGAACTGGCGCGAAGCGCAGCTAAAGAAAATTAAAAAATAATTATTACGGTGGTTGAGCTTGTCGAAATCACCTTTTTTTGGGAGTTTCAATTTATGCACGACATTCACACACACATTGGACAGTTTAATGATACAAAATACGATTATCACGATATTTTTAAGGCGCTAAAAAACAACGGAATTACTGAAACAACTTTCGCATATCTTACTCCGCTTTTTACAGAATCAAAACCAGCCATTGAATTTTACAAAGCAATGACGCAAGAAACAAAAGAGGCTGTTGATTTTGCAAAAGAAATAGGTCTTAAAGTAAATCCTCTTTATTGGATTGATCCAATGGTTTTGTTTGGCGGAATAACGCTGGATTCCATTATGAAAGATTTGGATTACAAAGGTCTTGTTGTTCATCCATTTTTGAATGACTGGAATCCATCTGATGAAAAAAGAGCAAATCTTTTGACTCAGGTTTTTCAATTTGCGAGCAAAAAAGGTTATGAAATTTATTTTCATACAGGCTGTTCACAAACTGATAATCCACTTTTGTTTGAAGAATGGTATGCAGCGTTTCCTGAAGTTAAGGTTCATCTTGCACACTGCAAGGATCCTGAGCCTATAATAGAGCTTTTTTCAAAATATAATAATCTGGTTGGCGATACGGCATTCTGTCCTGAAGATTCTTACAAAGCAATCTGTGATGCAGGCTTTAAAGACAGAATGTTTTTTGGAACAGATTTTCCTATAACTCACTGGTATGAGCATTATGGAGAACAAAACTTTCCCGCTGATGAAAAATCTTTGACTGAAAGCTATGGAAGGACATTGGCCCAATATAAAAAGATTGCAAAACAATTTTTTTATTAAAAATATTAATTCATTACTAAATAATGAAAAAAAGGAGTAATCATTATGGTACGAAAAATTTTTAGAACATTGCTATTAATAGGGGTGTTGTTTTTTAGTGTTTTATTTTGTATAGAGTTTATAAAAGAAAGAAACATATTATCAGCAGTATTGGCTGGTACTGTTTGTTTACTGACTATAAAAAGTATCATTGTTGTTTACAACTACGGGTTCGGCAGTCAAGAGCTTGCCTTAACAATTTCAGGCACTCTATATTTTCTTGGTACTAAAGATATAGTATTAATTGTAATTTCCTTTCAGTTATTGGAATTACTTATCTACAAATCTGAAGGGTTTGACCTTTTTTTCTCGAAATTACGTGATTCTGCATTGCAGATATTGCTTTATAGTGCATTATTTGCTTGCATATTCAGTATTTTCAATATAAAAATATTCGATTTTTTGCATATTGCAGTATTAGTAATTAGTTGTATCCCGCTGTTATTATTCGAGATTTTTGTTGGACACATGCCATCTGGGTGGTCTGCGGTACGTATATCTTTTATTGCTTCTCTTATCCTGCTGATCTTATCAATTATTATGAGAGTTTGGATTGCTGATGTTGCATCAGGTCATATTCTGCTCTATAGCATTGTTGCATTTGTAGCTTCATACTTAATTATAAAGTATTAAGATTTATGTAGTGATGAAGATGTTAAGTATTAGTAAATAAGAAAGGATAACTTCAGAAGTCTGTTCCTTTTGGTATCCAACGCTCGTTCTCGTTTTGAGGGCGGGCGCTTTTATTTATTCCGTCCAGTCTTCAATCCGTAAATCTTCTATGCGGGAAAATTCTTTTGTATTATGAGTAATAAGGGTTCCGTTGTTTGCAAGAACGGTTGCGGCTATGAGTAAATCGTTGGGACCAATAGGGGTTCCTTTTTCTGTAAGAGACTGGCGAATAAGTCCATAGAAATACGAAGCATCGCTGTCAAATTCTTTTACGTCAAAAGGTTCTAAAAATTGCATGTATGGAATAATAATTTTTTCGTAGCAACCGGAATTTCTTGCATCAAATTCCAGTTCAGCCTTTACGACAGACGGAATAACAATGGATTGAGCTGGAATCTTTTTGAGATGTTCAATAATTTTAGGATATTTTCCTTTTATGATGTACGAAATGATGTTTGTATCCAGAAAATATTTCATAAACCTTCCCGTTTTGCATCAAGGTCAAAACTAATTTCTTCTGGTTCTTCTATCTGCAAATCTGGAACTGCTCCGAATAAATCAAAAAAGCCAGCAGGATAAGTGGAACTCATATCCTGGATTTTTGCAGAAACGATTTTTGAATCAAGAGAGCAGGGAAAACGATTTTCTTTTACTGCCTGGTGAAGAAACATATCAATAGCAGAAGAAAGGCTCATTCCTAAAGAGTTAAAAAGTGATTCTGCCTTGTTTTTAATTTCTGGAGTTGTGCGAAAAGCAACTGTCAAAGTCTTATTATTCATAAAACCTCCCATAAAACGAGGCCACTGAAAAACCTCTGATCTTAAAATTTTTAGTGTTCTTTTTCGATAGTTTTTGAATAAAGTAACACTAAATATGGATAAAAAAGCAGTGATAGGGACTTTTTCAGTGGCTTCCATAAAACACCGCGCTAGCGGCGAACTAAGGATTTTTATCACATTCCCTGATAATGTTTGCATTGTATATCAGACAATAATAATTGTAAACAGTATATTAATAATATTCATAAATAACCGCGCTTGTTCTCGTTTTTTTTGAGGAAACGGGCTTTTTTTGCGAGTCCTTTATTGGTTTTTGCGACATGTGCTCGTTCTCTTTTGGGCGGGCGTTTTTTTATTCAGGGGTTAATACAACCCCTGAAAACGAGCGAGTCAAGGCTTTAAGCGTTAGCGTGCCTTGACTCGACGTATTGCAAGATCTGCTTATAATACAGCAAATCTTGCAATACACTGCAAGATTTGCTTGAAAATATACAAATCTTGCAGTAGATTTGTGTTGTATGGTATTAAGAGAAAAATATATCAAAAAAATCCGTCCATTTTATGAATCTGACTTAATCAAAATAATCACAGGAATTCGCCGTTGTGGTAAATCCATTGTTCTGCAGCAGGTTCGTGATGAAATAGCCCGCCAAACGGATAATATAATCTTTCTGGAATTTGAAAACCGTCGTATAAAAAATCAGATTCCAGATATTGATTCTCTTTTAGCTTATGTGGATGAACATAAAAAAGATGGTAAGTGTTTTATTTTTTTAGATGAAATCCAGAATCTTGAAAACTGGCAGGAAGCATGTAAAACTCTTCGGCTGGAAAATAATTCTGTTTTTATAACTGGTTCCAACTCAAAACTTCTTTCCAAAGAATTTACAAAAGAATTAAGCGGTCGCTACGTTTCTTTTAGAATCAGACCTTTTGTTTACAAGGAAATTCTTGAATTTGCAAAAGAATTGAATAAAGAAATTTCCATAACAGATTATCTTGTGTGGGGTGGATTTCCAAAGAGGTTGGAATTTGACGGGGACTCCATGAAAGATTATCTTTACGATCTGGATGAGACAATCATTCATAACGACATAATGGTCAGATATAACATTCAAAAGGAAAATCTTTTTAGAAGTGTATGTAATTTTGTTTTCCGTTCAAATTCCAGAATCATTTCTTCAAAATCCATTGCTGATTTTCTAAGTTCCAATAACGAGAAATGTTCAGTTCACACAGTTTCTAATTATATCAATTATATAGAAGAAGCTTTTGGAATTGATATGATAAAACCGTTTTCTACAAGAACAAAGAGCGAGCTTTCTTATTATCATAAAACTTATAACGCTGATGTGGCATTAAATTCTCTTCGTTGTACAGATTCCCGCTATGATCTGGATCATAATCTTGAAAATATTGTTTATAACGAACTGCTGTATATGGATTACAAACTTAAGGTTTTTAATGATTCAGACCGTGAAGTTGATTTTGTGGCCGAAAAAAATGGTAAAAAATATTTTATTCAGGTTGCATTCAGCGTGCAGAATGAAAAAGCTTACGAAAGAGAATTCCGTGCATTTGCAAATCTTGATAATCTTTCCCAGAAAATTTTAATAACAACAGACGACCTTGATTATTCAACCAGTGTTGTCCGTCATATTAAACTGAAAGATTTTCTGCTGATGGAAGATTTATAGTATCAGGGCATTCCCGGTAACTTTCGTTACCGGTCGCTATGTTCCAGGTTCCGCTGTCGCTCCAGCCGCTTCCCTCGTTTCACTCAGTCCAGTGGCCGGCTTCGCCGCCTTGCACATCGCTAATGCAAAACATGTTGCAGTTTTGCGGCGTATTGAATCACGTAAAAATCTAACCCAAAGAGATTCGGTTACTCAAGTAAAAATCTAACCCAAAGAGATTCGGTTACTCAAGTAAAAATCTAACCGTAATTATTTAGACCATGGAACTGCCAGAGCAATAAGCTTCGTCTGGAGTTCCTGAGTTCTTTGTAGAAGTGTTTCCAGATCTAAAGCATTTTTTCTTCGCCTGAGTTCCTGCTTTGCTTCTTCTGGAAGTGACTCACATTCTATCAGCCGTGTGTACGGAGTTTTGGCATCATCATATTTTTTAGTTACCTTTGCGTCAATCCTTTCTTTTTTCTGGATTTTCATCGAAGGGAAAAAATAGTTTACCAGCAGATTATAGGTTTCATAAAGCTCTGCCATTACAGCCCTCGCTTCTTCACCTTCAAAACGATAATATCCGACGATTCTTCGAACCACGCTGTCATTTTTCTGTTCGACATAACAGTTGTCATTTTTCCTGTAAGGCCGGCTTCTTGTGAACTCTACATGATTTTCCTGACACCATCCAAGAAGCTGTGTATTCTTCAGTTCGCTTCCGTTGTCACTGTCCAGCCCTTTCATCTGGAACGGAAGTTTTTTCTTTACATCATCATCAACAGCTTCTTTTACCCAACGCTGTGCCTTGTTCAGTAAAGCTCTGTTTTCCGTCCAGCCTGAAAATACATCTGTAAGTGTCAGGGTAGATATATATTGTCCTTCAGTGCTCATTCCGCAGTTTGCGACGGTATCAGCCTCAAAGAAGCCCGGTTCCAGTGTGTCCCATTGAAAATACACGCGGATTGGAATCAGCTTATTCAGGTTTTTAGCCGGCCGTGTTGTAGAGATTCCACGAATGCTGTATTTTGAAATCTCCGGGCTTATCATTCTTCCGATTGTTGCACTTGAGATTTTTGAGAGCTTATGTTTCATCTCTTCGCTGTAGCCGAATTTTGTAGAAAAGTAATCAAGATTGTCACGGATAAAAGATACGAGTCGTTTTGCGCAGAGAAACATCGAGAAAATCCACAGGCGGACGATTTCGTCCTTTACTTCAGCTCCATAATATTTTACATAGATTCGTTTCTTCCGCTGTTTTGTGATTACCTGCACGGACTTTTTTTCGACGTTGTTGAAGTGCGTAATTTTTATTTTTGCCGTATTTTTGAGTATGTGGATAGCATACTTTCGGTTATATCCGATTGTCGCAGTAAACTCATCTATGATTGTTGACTTCTGCTTTTTGCCGGCCATGCAGTATCTTTTAGCCGTTTCTTCTGTCAGTTTCTTTTTTGTTTTCATATCCAATCCCATTTTTCAGCCCTCATCAGGCTTCTATTTTGGGTTAGATTTTTACTTGATTCACCACTTTTTTTTCGGTTAGATTTAACGTGATTCAATGCGGCGGGTGTTTTTTTGATATGAAAATGATATAATTTTACGTATGAGTATAAAGAAGAAAAGTTTTAGAAAAATTGCATTATTGTTCGGATTTATTGTATGTTTATCAAATATATGCGGACTTATAATTTCAGACAGAATCACCACATGCAATCCTTCAGGGCCAAATAATGAATGGATTCAGTTTCTTAACGATTACAGACGTATCACGGATCCAGTGCAGCTGCTTGCATTTTTGGTTCCAACATTATTGAGTGTTCTATATTCATTCTGTCCGGAAGAAAAAACAAAAAGCAGATTGGTGAATCTTCCTCTTGTTTATTCTGCCATTGGAATTTCCGGATGGATGACATATTATGTTGAAGAAATTTTTCTAATTATTGTGGCAAAAAACATTGGCTATCATATCAATGCAAGACAGATTCTTTCAAACAGCTTTCTTACAATCTGTCTGGAAGCAATAGTTACATTCACAATGTCTTTCTTCATAATGGAATCGCTTCACAGAAAAGTTTTCCTGCCAAAGTATTTTCCGAATGGCCAGATTTCCAGACTGAAAGGAGTTTTAAATCCCGGGACAAAACTTTTATTTGCCGTGAATTATGTTTCTGTTACTTTTTTTCCAATATTCTATATGTTCCTTGTAACAAGAAGTCTGATGGATCAGAGCAATATTGAATTCGAAGATAGATTTTACATTACTGTTGCTTTTATACTTTTCTTTGGATTGATGATTTTTATTTCCTTTGAAAATTATTTTGACAAGCCGTTGAAAAAATTGAAGCGAAGAGTCAGGCAGATAAAAGATGGAGATTTAGGTTCGAAAGTTTCCATCATCACGAACGACGCATTTGGTGAGCTTGGAGACATCTTCAACGAAATGACAGATTCCATTGAAACCAAGACACAGAAGATTTTTGATATTCAGAATTCGATTATCACCGGAATGGCAACAATGGTCGAAAGCCGCGATAACAGTACCGGAGGTCACATCAAGCGTACAAGTGACTGCATAAAAGTTTTTGTCAATAGACTTAAGAAAGAAGAAGGATATTCAGAAATTCCAGATCACTTCTATGACTGTATAATCAAGGCAGCTCCTATGCATGATCTTGGAAAAATTGCAGTTGACGATGCAGTCCTCAGGAAGCCGGGAAAATTCACGGATGAAGAATATGAAAAAATGAAAAAGCATTCCGAAGAAGGTGCCCGCATAGTTGAAAACGTTCTTTCAGCAGTTGATGATCTTGAGTTCAAAAAAATTGCAGTCAATATTGCACACTATCATCATGAAAAATGGAATGGCCAGGGATATCCAGCAAAAATTTCCGGAGAAGAAATTCCACTTGAATCAAGAATAATGGCACTTGCCGATGTGTTTGATGCACTCGTAAGCAAAAGATGCTACAAGGACAGTTTTACATACGACAAGGCATTTGCAATTATTCAGGAATCACTTGGAACACATTTTGATCCGAAGCTTGGAAAATTGTTTCTTGAATGCCGCAGTGAGCTAGAAGAAATGTATGTTTTGTTCAATGGAAAAGAATAGGAATTCATGAGGAGAAAGTAATTATTGATTTTAACAATGGTTATTTCATTTGTAATTCCTGCACAAAGTTGAATCACGGATGGACTTATGTTGAAGTTGCAGGAATCTGAACCACTCGGTAGCTTTTTTTTCCCGTACTTTTTTTATCATTGAACCGCAGGTCGGCTGTTCAGTTCTTCCCTAACGGTCATTGAGGCTGCCTGAAAAATAATTATGTAGCCCGAAATTCGAGTTTTTTGAAAATTAAACATAAAATTGATTTTACAAAAAAATTGTTTAATTACGAAAATACGGGAAGGAAGAAAGAGGCTGGGAAAAACATTCGCAAGTCGGGGCTGTCCCAAAAGTAATGAGTGTAGCGCTCATTGAGCCCTTCGACGAGTGGTTCCTGAGCCTGTCAAAGGGCTCAGGAACCACTCGTCGAAATGACTGCTACACTAAATGTGGTGGTTTCGATAAACTCAACCACCGTAATGCAAACTTATTGGACAGCCCCTTTTAAAATTTGAAATTCGAACTGTTACGCATTGGTATGATATTTTAAAAGGGAACGCCATGTTAATTCTAAATAATAACAATCTCGTCTTCTTTTATCCTGCACATCAGGAATAGAACTTCGACCCCGGCATCTTTTGCGGTTTGTAAGGCAGCTCCAAATTCCGGATGGGTTTCTGTGTTTGGAAGAACTGTTTTAACTCCGGGAACTTGAATTACAAAAGCAAGGACGCATCTGTATCCATGTTTGCTTGCTTCTGTAAGTTCGTAAAGATGTTTTACGCCACGTTCAGTTGGTGCGTCTGGAAAATAGCCCTGACCGTTGCGCTCCAGCGTGCAGCCTTTTACTTCCATAAGATATTTTTGTATTTTCGGGTGGCCGTCTACGCTGATTTTTTTTTCCATGTAAAAATCTACTCTGGAATTTCCGTAGGTGTATTCAGGTTTTATGCAATCGTAAGTATTTTGGGAGAGCAGCCATTCGTGAACGATTTTGTTTGGTGCCTGGCTGTCCATGTTTATAAGAATTTCAGATCCGATTTTCGTATGAAGAGGATTTTTCTGTTCAATTTTTTTGTAGACTGCAATCAGGTCAAATTTCGTCTTACGGTTTTCAAAAGCAGGACGATTTCGGAAATCTTCAAGAATGACTTTTGAACCTGGTAAAAGCAGTTCCTTGCACCGTCCGGTATTTTTTACGTGTACGGTTTCGATGTTTCCTTCTATATTAATGTGGGCAATAAATCTGTTGGGGCGGTCAATGAAAGCTCCGGTGGTAATTTTTGCATAGCGCATACAGATAAAATATAAAAAAACATGATGAATGAAAAGAATAAAAAAATAAAATTCATTTGACTTTGTATGCAAAATGTAGTAAATTTGCATTATGACAAGTGCATGCAAATTGCATACAAAGGAGTGTAAGATAAAACCGCTAAAATAGCGCGGCTTTATCTTACCTAAAGTTTGCGTTGCAAACTTATCATTGAACTGCTGTTCCTCATTACATTACGGAACAGCGTAAAAAGTCAATCGATTGTTGAAACAATCTTCTTGACTTTTTATGGGAGGGCTTATGCCATTACTTCAGGTAAGGGATTTTCCAGCAGAAACTTATGGACTTCTTGCTCAAACGGCAGAAGCAGAAAATCGCAGTATTACTCAGCAGACAATTTATCTTCTAACAAAAGCTTTGCAGGATGAAACTTGCAAAAATAAACTAAGACGAACAAATATTCTTTGTCAGATAAAAGAAATGAATCTTTCTGTTGCGGAACAGGCTCCTTCTTATGAAAGTTTAATACGTGAAGACCGTGACCGCGATGAAGGTGGAATTTTATGATACTGGTTCTGGATACTTGTGCGGCATGTCAGATAATTCTGGGTGGAGATAAAAAAAAGGATTATGCAGCAGAAATAAAGTCTGCAGAAAAAGTTATTGCACCATCTTTGTTTGATGCGGAAATTGCCAGCGTTATGTGGAAGTATGTGAAAGGCGGCTACATGGATGAAGAAAACGCAAAGCTTTCCATGGCGCTGGCAATACAGCTTGTTGATGAGTTTGTTCCAACTGTTGATATAGCGATTGAATCATTGCATGAAGCTGTAAGATTGAATCATTCTGTTTATGACGTATATTTTATGGTGCTTGCCCGTAGAAATGGAGCAACTTTGCTTACCTGTGATGAACGGTTAAAAAGATTGTGTATGGATAATGGAGTGAATGTTTTGTAAATTATTCTTCGCTATTAAAAAAACTATGATATAATGTTAATTGTAAATTTTTATGTTAAATTGTTGAGTTTTTTATGAAAAAGAAAATTGCTGTTTTGTCCTGCGGTTGGGATTATGATTTTTTAAAGGATTTTATTTCTGGAATAGAAAGTGCTGCAAAGGATAAAAATACAGATGTTTACGTTTTCAATGCATATAATTTTATAGAATCTTCAGGACTTCCCAATACTACAGGTTTTTCTGTGTACAATCTTGTAAAATATGAAGATTACGACGGCATAATAGTTCTTTCAGATTTTATTAACAACAACAGAATTCTTGAAAAAGAGCGCATTAAAATCGTAAAGTCTGGAAAGCCTGCAGTTTCTATTAACCGCCGCATGGATGGAATGGTTAATGTAGCAATTGATAATTATTCTGGCTTCTATGAAATCATGGATCATCTGATTAAAGTTCATAAGCTTACAGATTTTTCTTATCTTGGCGGAAAAGAATCGAATATTTACTACGCAGGTCGTTACAAAGCTTATAGAACTGCGTTGACTGATAATAAGATAAAAGCTGATTTTGAAAAAGTTTATGAGATAGACGAATCAAATTATTATCATGCGTATAATTTTGCCAAGGAATTGACTTCTAGTGATAAGCCGCTGCCAGAGGTTTTTGTCTGTTCAAATGATCACGTTGCCCTAGGTGTTTTAAAGGCCTGCGAAGAAAAGGGAATTAAGGTTCCTGAACAGTTAAAAATTGTTGGCTACGATAATATTGATTATGCAAGAAATGTTAATCCTGCGCTTACAACTGTTCAGACTAATGCAAATCAAGCTGGTTTAGAGGCAATAAGCATTCTGCTTGGGGAAAAATCTGGCAATGAATCAATAACTGTCAAGGGTAATCCTATTTTCAGATGTTCCTGTGGCTGTGAAGAAAATAAGGAAGATGCAAAAGTTGTGTCCAATCTGAATTTATTGAATGAAATCAGCAAAACTCAGGAATTCAATACTCAGCTTGAAAAAATAGAAGATATTTTTACAGAAGCCGGCGATATTTTTACGTTGCTTACAAATTTGGAACAGTTCTTTGGAAAGTCCCATCATTTTGAAGGCGATGATTTCTGTATTTTCCTTAATTCAGACTGGAGTTCAGTTCTCATCAATTCAGAAGAAAAACTTCCGCAGAATCTTGATTATGGTACAAATGTTCAGTCTATTGTTTCAATTTTCAATAACAAGAAAAATATCCGTGAGCTTATAAGCACAAAATCTTTGATTCCTTCAAGATTTGTTTCGCAGGATCAAAGTTCTGTTTTTCTTGTAATGCCGATTTTCCATCATTTTTATGTTCATGGATATTATGTTTCAAAAAACAATCTTTCTATGCTTGATAATGGTTTTGGCTACAACTGGACAAGAACTTTTGGAAACAGTATTGAATTGTTCCGAAAGCGAAACATGTTCAAAATCATAAGCCAGCAGAATTTTAAGATGTCTACTCATGATGCACTCTCTGGAATGTTGAACCGCATCGGTCTTGAAAAGCTTGCAAAACCTTTTTATGAAGACAATAAAAAGAAGGAGCTTACAACAATTCTGTTCTTTGTTGATATAAATTCAATGAAGACAATCAATGATAAATTCGGACATCTGCATGGTGACCTTGCAGTAAAAACAATTGCGGCTGCAGTTCTGGAGGTTGTTCCTAAAAACTGGCTCAGCATCCGCTATGGCGGTGATGAATTCCTTGTGATTGGAAACAGCAAAAGCTATAACGGAGAAGATTACTGTACGCTTATTACTCAGCGGATTACGAAAAAAACAAACGTGATGCAGCTGCCATATAATCTGTCTGCAAGTATAGGAACAATTTCCCTAAAACCAGATTCAAAGCTTACTCTTGAACAGGCAGTAGAAGAAGTTGATAAGATTATGTACGCAAAAAAGCAGGCTTTTCATAAAGCCCAGGGCGATGCTGGCCATGGTCATTAATTTATAGAAAAACTGTTAAAATTACGAGTTTTATTTTATTAATTCATAGCCGTCAACGCTTACATAATTAAATATCTGATTTTCTTTTTGAAAATCAAAATGAATGCGCTGAAAAAGGATTTTTGTGTTTTCATCAGGAATGAAAGGTGGAGGATTTTCTGCGTATTTTGCAGGATTTTCCGTAAGATGAAAAAGGTAGCTCGTTATATCATATTTTCCGGATAAAATTACAATAGTGCCATGAGGTTCAACATATTCGTTCAGCTGTTTCATGGTTTTGTAACCTGATACGTTGTATTCAATGCTTGTTGTATAATAAGAATAATAATTTGCAGAGTATTCTGACTTATGTGGAATTTCAATGTTGAAAGTTTCAGAAAAATCTTTCCCGTCAACGTATGCCGGTGCTTGTTTATGAGACTTTTTTTCAAGGTAAATCCATGAATCATAAAGAATTATAGCATCATCCGTTTTAATTTTCTCTTTTAAATCTGAAGTGTTGATAATTTTGTCATCCTCTAATAAATCATATTCCGTAAGAATTTTTGAAAGCCTTTCGTATTGGTTTTTCCATGAAGAATTAATAATGTTCCAGGGAGAAACCGTTCCATAAAGTATGAAGCCTGCTAAGACCAAAGGAGCATATTTTATATATTTTCCATTTTGAATGAAAGCTGCACACACTGTTATAAGGGAAAAAATTATATACAGAAAGCTTGCATATCGGAATTCTGTTAATCCGTAGGCTTTTAATCTTATGCAGAATGCAAAAATCTGAATTATAATAAGCGGAATTAAGAAATAATGACTGTATGCGTAAAACAGTCTGATAAATTTGATTTTTTTGTGTTCTTTAAGCACAAAATAGAAAAGCAGATAAAATGCAGTTGCAAAGGAAACAAAATAATTGATTTGCCCCTTTGGCATTTTTCTTATGAAAGCTGATTTAATCAGATATGCATATAAAAGCAGTATCAGAAATGTAAAAACAGGAAGCAGAATGTATACAAAGATGATTTTCATTGCATTTCCGGAATTATTCTTACGGATTTTATGGAATAAAAAATAACTAAAAATGTTCACCGAAAAAACTTCAAGACACAGGGTCATAATAATTTCGTATATTCTTGAAGTGTTATTAATTTTTATCAGGAGAGTGCAGAACGCGCCAGTTAAAAGTATAAGGCCTAAAAGAATAATGCCACACAACAGTTCTGTGAAAAAGAAATATTTTAAAATATTGGCATATATTGCGTGAAAACTATTCTGTGAAAAAATGAATACCGTGAAACAGACTATGGAAAGACCGATGCCCCAAAGGTATAGCGTGGAATAATTTTTTTGCGAAAAATAATATGAAGTAAAAGTAATCAAAAAAATCAGAAAACTGCAGAGCAATTGAATTGTTTTTTTTAGAATACAAGACATTCTTTGTGTAAGAAAAATTTCTGAATATGATGCAACTGCAGAAATCAGAAGGCCGCAATGAGCGCTTTTAATAAGTTTGTGGGAAAAATCGCTTTCGTTCCAGCAGATGTCCAGAATGCAGAAAACAGCAAGCAGAATTGAGGTAAAAAAAGTTAATTTATATTGGAAAAATGAATTCTTATATTCTTTGAATGATAAGTTAATGCTTTTAATAAAGTTCATGATGATATTTTATATGAAAAATATGCAAAAATGCAATTTTATTACTAAAAGCAGGCTGTGATGATTTTTTGATGATAAAGAATTTAAGAAAAATTCTTTATTTTTTTGAATTTAATGTTATTTTAAATATATAATTTTTATGTATGGGAGTTTTTTATGTTATATAATTTTTTTTAAAGACAAATTTGTTTTATTCACGTCGATTCTTTCTGTAATACTTTCAGCTTTGTATGTATGGAAAGGTTTTCAGCTTGGTTTTAATACACTGGCATACATAATAATTATTGCGAATTTTTTGTATATGCCATTAGCGTTGCTTTTTGGCAAGAAATTGTTTCCGATTTTCTATTTTATATACTCTGCAATAATAATTTTTGGAACAGCTTTTGATAAAACCTATCTCTTTAATAATTATACAGGACTTTTTATTGTAAGTATTGTTGTTATGCTTAAACCTAAATTGCGAAAGATTGCATTGATTTTTTATTTCGTTGTGGTTTCTATTGCGTTCTGTTTGAACGAAGAAAGAATTTACCATTACTTTATTCATATTGTGCGCAGTTTATGGTTCATTGGAATTGTGGAATATGTTCTGAATGACAAATTTCGTCGCAAAAAACTTGTTCTGTACGAAGATGAAAGAGATATTCTTGAACAGTTGAGCAATGGAATGGTTTATCAGAAAGAGGTTGTAGGATTTAGTGAAAATACGATTTACAGAAAATTAAAAGCTGCTCGTGAACGTAATGGAAATCTTACGAGGGAAGAGCTTGTAAATCAATTTAGGAAGGAAAAAGAAGAATTTCAGAGCGAAAATAGCAAATGATAAGAAAAAGGTATTAAAGAAATCTGAAATATATGTTAAAATAGTTATATATAAAACATAATCGGATTTTTTATGACTAGTAACGAGAATATAATACCAGGGTTTGATGATTCGTATGATAAAAATCTCAGTGTAACATTGAGCACCGTAGATGCCGTTGATCATTGCATTTCTGTACATATAAAAGGAAGCTTGGATAATTATAATTCTGTTTTTTTTCAAGAGAAATTGGAAAAGATTGTTGCAGCTGGATATTTAAAAGTTATTTTCAGATGTTCAGCTTTGGACTATGTTTCTTCTACCGGTATTGGTGTTTTTGCAACTTTCTTTTCGAAGCTAAAGGATATTGGCGGTAATATTGTATTTACAGATTTACAGCCAAAGGTTGAAGAATTATTCCAATTGCTTGGTTTTTCTCATTTTTTCCATATTGTTGCAAATTATGATGATGGCGTAAAATCTCTTGGAGATAAAACTACTCTAATTGAGTCGGTATTTCCTAAGTCGATTACCTGTCCAATCTGTAACGTTCATCTTAAGGCAAAGTATGCAGGAAAATTCCGTTGTCCAAGCTGCAAGGCTATTATTTCTGTAGATGGCAACGGAACTGTTTCTCTCTAATTTATCTGCACAAGAACCATTGTGGAATTACAACGATGGCAAAGAAAGCAAGGCTTATAATCTGGAATGTCTTCATAAATGCAGCTGCATTTCCCGGATATTCTTTTGAATAGATTCTGTAATTTATTACCGAGGCAAGGCTTCCGATTATTGAGCATAATCCTGCGCTGTCCAATCCATATAAAAGAGCTTTAAGATTTGTTGTGAATGGCCATAATACGATGCTGGCTGGTACGTTTGATATAATCTGACTTAGCAAAATGCTCCACCAGTATTCATTTCCTTCCACAGATTTTTTCAGAAAATCAGAAATTGACGGATTTCTGCAGATTGAGGAGCTGAAAACAAAGAAACAGAAGAATGTCAGCAGAAGTACGTAATCTGTGCGTCGCAGAATTTTGCGGTCAAAAATCAAAAGGCTTGCTGCAACTACAGCTGTAACGTAAGGCCAGAATTTTGTTCGTGTTACGATTGAAGCGATTACAACGATGAAGAGCGAAATGTAAAGAATGCGATTTCGTTTCTGTTCAGGTTTCCATTTTTCACATACATTTTCTTCATTTATTGTAATTTTTTCGCTTAAATCTTTACGGTACAAAAAAACTATGAAAAGAAAAAGAAGAACAGCACTGCAAATCCATAAAGGAAACATATAACCTAAAAAAACATGTACGGATATTCCGCTCTGACTAAACAGAAACAGATTCTGGGGACTTCCGAATGGAGTTAAAAGAGAGCCGCGGATTGCCGCAATGTTTTCAAATGTCAGAACTGGAAGAATGTATTTTTCTTTTCCGCCAGCACGAAACATTATTATTGTTAGTGGCACAAAAATAATAAGCGAAACATCATTTGTTACGAACATGGACGTAAAAAAGACAGAGAAAACAAAGAACAGCGAAAGATTTTTCATTTTTGAAAGGCGGCTAGTTCTGCGCAGTAAAGGGGCAAAAATGTTTTCCTGTTTAAAACCTTCCAGAACAGAAAGAAGCATGAACAAGGTTGCCAGAGTACGCCAGTCAATGTTTTTCAAAAGGTCAGAATCTGGCGGAGTAATAAAAAGCGATACAATTGCAGCCAGCAGAGAAACGCTAAGCATAAGTTCTTTTTTGAAAATTGAAATAATTCTATTCATTTGTTTTGTTCCTACAGTTTTATTTTTTCTATTCTATTGATTCCAAGCTGGGCCAGAGTTTTAATGCTTGTTTCTGCTGCATTGTCCCAAAGAACATCTGGATTGTGAGCATCAGAGCCAGCAACTGCAGAAAGTCCTGCATCTTTTACTTTTTTCCAGAACCGTTCGTGTGGATATTGAAACCTTTTTCCGTCTGGATAATTTTTTTTGCCACGTCGCAGGCCGTTTGCATTGTATTCAAGCACTACATTATTTTTTATGGCGTTTTCTATCAGAATGTCAGAACATCTCTCATAATCGTCATTCCATGGAAAAGGTTCGTTTATGCAGAAAAGATCAGGATGAGCCATGATTTTGAAATATCCCGTTTTCATTGCTTCTGCGCAGCTTTCTGCGTATTCAACTGCCAGCTCTGTATTCTGAATTGATGTAATGTTGTGCAGATTTCCTTGTGAGTCACGGAAAAAATGTTCTCCAAGCAGAAGATAATCCATTTTCCTTTCGGTTAAAAGTTCTTCGTAATAATTTTTGCCTTTTGTGTATTCAGGAAGATATTCAATTTCTAATGATTTAAGAATTTCAACCTTATCAGAAAAATCTGATTTTGCTTTATCTACAGCATCGCAATATAAATCGAGTTCTGAAAAAAGCATTCTGTAACCAAAATCCACGTCTTTAAAAGGAGCATGATCGCTTATGCCTAAAATCTGAACATTGAATTCAACTGCCTTTTGAGCAAAATCAACAGGCATTCCTTTTGCATGTTTGCAAAGCTCAGTATGAGTGTGATAATTTGATTTTATGTGCTCCATATTGCCTCTGTAATTACTGTAAAAGCTTGAAATTCAACCTTAAATCAGATTAATACCATTAAACCACTTTTTGCGTTATTATAAAAGAATGCGCCATAGAAATAAAAATCCTTTGAATGCAAAACATATTTATCTGATGATGAATAAACCTTCAGGTTATGTATGTTCAACGGTAAGTGACAGAAGTCCCGTCGTGTTCAATCTGGTTCCTGAAGAAATAAAGAAATACTGTCTGGAAAATAAACTGAATCTTCATACGGTTGGCCGTCTTGATAAGGAAACTGGAGGACTTCTGATTTTGACAACAGACGGTGATTTTTCTCACAAACTTATGATTCCTGAAAATCATATCAGTAAAGTTTATGAGACAATTCTTTCTGAAGCCGTATCGTCAGTTAATCAGCGCATATATATAGAAGAATTTGCAAAAGGAGTGATGCTTCCGCCGGATAAAAAATTCCCACAACAGCAGAGTCGTCCTGCAAAACTAGTGTGGCTTTCTGAAAAAAAAGCACGGCTTACTGTTACGGAAGGAAAATTCCATGAAGTTCGCAGAATGTTTGCGGCAATGAAAAACCAGGTTGTTGAACTGCACAGAATTTCCATTTCTTCGCTTAATCTCCCTGAAAATTTGAATCCAGGCGAATGCAGAATATTAAGCCAGTGGGAAATTCAACATTTTTTGTGATAAATTTTGAAAATATGTTATTTTTTTTGTGAGATTTGTAATTTAAAAATTGAATAAATTCATATCCGTAATATAATTACTACATTGATTTGGGGTTGTATGAAAAATCATGAAAAATAAAAGGAAAAAAATTATTACCAGAGTAAAGGTTTGGATAAAAGTCAGTCTCGCTTTTGCTGTTATTGGACTTGCAGGTCTTCTGTCTGTTAAAATTGTGATTGATATTGAAAACAGTAAGCTTCTCCATTTTGAAAATAAAATGATTTGCGGATTGCAGCCAGAAACAGACAGGGTGAACGTAACTTATTTAATTCCAGTCAGAAGTGACGGACAGAAAAACTGCTGGCAGCAGGATGATGGTTCCTGGGGAGCTCAGTACGATTTTTATATTTCAAACAATACAAGTGCAACAGTAAAACAATGGTGCCTTAACCTTTCTCTTTCAGATAATGCCAGAATTGACAGCAGTTGGAATGGCGTTTTTATTCAGAATGAAGGTAATGTATCCGTTACTTCTACAGAAGAAGCTTCCAACACAGAAATTATTCCCACTGGAAACGTGAAAGTTGGTTTTGTTCTTTATACAGATGAGCTTCTGGATTCCATTGATTTTACACTGGTCTGTAAGCTCTACAAGAATTTCTTTGAGAATTTCTGGTTTGTATTCTTTTTGTGTCTTTCCGGCTTAAGTTTATTGACTTTTGCAGTCTGCGTAATTTTGTATTTTCTTTTGAAAAAACAGTCAGCGGCTTCAGATGCTCAGATTATGGAACTTATAAAGCTTTGTGCCCGTTTTATTGATACCCGTGATCAGTATACCCGTATGCATTCTGCCCATGTTGCGGAATATTCTAAAAAGATTGCAAAGGTTATGGGAAAGGATGCTGAGTTTCAGGAGCATATATTTTTTCTTGGAATGCTGCATGATATTGGAAAGGTTCTTATTCCCCGTGAAATTCTTTGTAAGGCTGCCCGTCTTGATGATGAGGAATGGGAAGAAATGAAGCTGCATACTTTGTATGGTGCGGAAGTTCTTGAAGATTTCAATGGCGTAGAAAATATCCGTGAAGCGGCCCTTTATCATCACGAACGCTTTGACGGTAATGGTTATATATTCGGGTTAAAAGGTGAAGAAATTCCACTTGAAGCCAGAATCATCTGTGTTGCAGATGCTTTTGATGCTATGGCAACCGACCGTTCCTACAGAAAGCATTTGTCAAAAGAAAAAATCCTTGAAGAACTTGAAAAGGCAAGAGGTTTGCAGTTTGATCCTGAGGTTGCAGATGCCATGATCAAGCTGATTAATACAAACGAAATACCATGTTAATATGGTTCATTGAATTGTTAATCGTTCAAAAATCTGTTAAAATTGCAGCTAGAGGTTATTATGAAGGTTGCAATTTTCTTTGGTTCTAAATCAGATACAGAAAAAATGAGTAAGGCTGCCGACGTTCTTAAGGAATTCGGTGTTGAATATAAAGCTTTTGTTATTTCGGCTCATCGTGCTGGTGAACTTTTACATAAGACTGTAAAACAGTGCGAAACAGAAGGCTTTGAAGTTATCATTGCAGGTGCCGGTCTGGCTGCCGCTCTTCCTGGTGTTATCGCAGGCATTACAACTTTGCCAGTTATTGGCGTTCCTCTTGAATGCATTTCTACAGGTTCAAACGGACTTGGTGGAATGGATGCGCTTCTTTCTATTGTACAGATGCCTCCTCAGATTCCTGTTGCTACAGTTGGAATTGGAAACGCTAAGAATGCTGGTTATCTTGCAGTTCAAATTCTTTCAATCAAATATCCTGAACTCAAAGAAAAGCTTGCTGCTTTCCGCGCAAAACTTGCAGCAGATGCAGAAGCTGGCGTTGCCGCTGGTGTTCAGCTTTAATTTTTATTATTCAGGAACTTCTGACGTTTTTGTTGCGGAAGTGCATCTTTATGATAAATGATTTTCTGCAGTATGGGGTTGCACTGCAGTAAAAAGGAATTTTTATGAATGATAATGAAATGATTTATATGGAATCAGATGACAAACTTCATGATGAATGTGGTGTTGTAGGTGTTTTTATAAACCCTGTTGAAAATGAAAAAAAAGCAGCTCCAATGAATGCTGCTACAATGAGCTATTACGGTCTGTATTCTTTGCAGCATCGCGGTCAGGAAAGTGCAGGTATTTGTGTTTCTGATGGTGAAGACGTAAAGATTCACAAGGCTATGGGACTTGTTTCTGATGTTTTCAAACTGGAACATCTTCAGGAATTGCAGGGAAATCTTGCAATCGGCCATGTTCGTTATGCCACTGCTGGTTCAAAAACTGTAGAAAATGCACAGCCTATGCTTGTTCAGACAATGCTTGGCTCTGTTGCTGTTGCGCATAACGGTCAGCTTGTAAATTATGTTCAGCTTAGAGAAATGTTTGAAGAAACAGGTACAACTTTTTCTTCTTCAAGTGATACAGAAGTTATCGTAAAGCTTATTGCCCGTGGTTACAAAAAAGGTCTTGAAAGAGCTCTTACAGATACAATTCAGATGATTAAAGGTTCTTTCGCACTCTGCGTTATGACAAAAGATTCTTTGATTGGTGCCCGAGACCCTAACGGAATTCGCCCTCTTTGTCTTGGTCAGGTTGAAGGTGGCTGGGTTCTTGCTTCTGAATCCTGCGCAATCGACGCAATGAACGGAACTTTTGTTCGCGATGTTCGCCCTGGTGAAATCGTAATCATCAATAAGGATGGTGTACTTTCTTTTGATTTTGGCGAAAAGACTTCTAAGCGTTCATGTATTTTTGAATATGTATATTTTGCTCGTCCGGATTCAATTGTTGATGAAATTCCTGTACAGGAAGCACGCTATCATCTTGGTGCAAAGCTTGCAGAAGAATCGCCTGTAGAAGCCGACGTTGTTGTTGGTGTTCCTGATTCAGGTCTTGGTGCAGCAATCGGTTACAGCCGTGCAACTGGAATTCCTTATGCCATGGGCGTTGTTAAAAATAAATATATTGGCCGTACTTTCATTGCTCCAACTCAGAAAGACCGTGAAAACATGGTTTTTGTAAAGCTGAATGCGCTTAAAAGCGATCTTAACGGAAAGCGTGTTATTGTAATTGATGATTCTATTGTGCGTGGAACAACAAGCCGTCGTCTAGTTCAGATTTTGAGAAGGGCAGGTGCAAAAGAAGTTCATTTCAGAGTTTCTTCTGCTCCTGTAAAATTCCCTTGTTATCTGGGAATTGATACTCCTACAAAGGCTGAGCTTATTTCTTCTAACCATGATGTTGAAGAAATCTGTAAGGAAATCGGAGCTGATTCTCTTGCATTCATCAGTGTAGACGGAATGTTTGAAGCATTGCGCGAATGTAATCCAGAACAGTACGGTTTCTGCAAAGGATGTTTTACTGGTGAATATCCTATGAGTGTTCCTGGTGAATTGAGCGGAAAAAAGCTGTAACCTTGTAAAGGATATTCTCAAAAGATTGTAAAATCTGTATATTATATGAACATACTAACGGAATTTAATGTTGTTTTATTTTACATTAAATTTCTAATCAGGAGTCCACAAGATGGCAAGTTACAAAGAATCTGGTGTAGATGTTGAAGAAGGTTATCGCGCTGTTGATAAGTACAAGGATCATGCAAAAAGAACTGCAATTCCTGGTCTTTTGACAGGTTTGGGAAGCTTCAACGGAATGTTTGAAATTCCTAAAGGTTATGAAAATCCTGTTATGGTAAGCGGTACTGATGGTGTTGGTACAAAGCTTGATGTTGCTTTCCAGATGAAAAAATATGATACAGTTGGTATTGACTGTGTTGCCATGAGCGTAAATGACATTCTTTGTTCAGGTGTTCAGACATTGTTCTTCCTTGACTATGTTGCTTGTGGAAAACTGGAAGCAGAAGTTGCTGCTGATCTTGTAAAAGGCGTTGCTGACGGTTGTGTAATGACAGGTTGTGCATTGCTGGGTGGTGAAACAGCTGAAATGCCAGGTTTTTATGACATTGGTAAATATGACCTTGCAGGTTTTGGCGTTGGCGTTGGCGAAAAGAAAGATATGATTACAGGTGAAAATATTGAAGAAGGTGACGTTCTTATCGGTCTTTCTTCAACAGGTGTTCACTCAAACGGTTTTAGTCTTGTTCGTAAGCTTGTAACAGACCTTAACGAAAAGGTAACTGTAGACGGAAAAGAAATGACAATTGGTGAACTTCTCCTTACACCAACTCGTATTTACGTAAAACCCGTAATGGAAGTTCTTGCTAAATACAAGAAATCTATTCACGGTATGGTTCACGTAACTGGCGGTGGATTTTATGAAAATATTCCTCGTATGTATCCAAAAGCAAAAGAAGGTAAAAAGCAGCTTATTTCTATCATTAAGCGCGATTCATGGGACATTCCTCCTGTATTCGGCGAATTGATTAAACGCGGTGCTGATCTTGAAACAATCTATAATACTTTTAACATGGGTATTCGTATGGTTCTTGCAGTTAAGGCAAAAGATGCTGATGCTATTATGGAAATGTTCAACAAAAATGCTTCTAAATATCATCGCGATGACTGCAAAGATATGGTTGCATACAAAATCGGTCGCGTAGCATACGCTGAAGGAAAAGCCGAAACTCAGAAAGAAAAAGTGCTCTTTGAGGACTAGTTCTTGATATAGATACAAAATTCACAGATAAACACAGATAAGCACGGAATTTTTCTTGTTTGTCTGTGTTTTTTTATTATTTTGTATATAATCCCAAATTCGAGTTTTTTGAAAATTAAACATAAAATTGATTTTACAAAAAATTGTTTAATTATGAAAATACGGGAAGGAAGAAAGAGGCTGGCAAAAACATTCGCAAGTCGGAAACGATAGTTTCCTTGCCGACTTGCGCATGTAGCAACGCT
>JAFOCI010000035.1 GCA_017381365.1 Treponema sp. | reverse complement strand
GCGTGTTTTCAAATTTGGAAGAGCTTTTGTGCTCCGCGAATAATTTGTCTTCACGGCTGTCATAAGCGCAGAAAGAATTTGTGTCCTTGTGCACGTCAATTCCGACATAGATTACTTTTGTGTTCTTTGTTACATTATTCATTGTAGTGCTCCTTTTTGCATGAGGCAGGTCATGCTTGTTGTTTTCTATTCCAAGTTTACGACCGAACCCTCGATTCTGCAAACCTGGTGGCACTACATATTGTCTAACTCATTGTTATGTGGACGCCCACACTGGGGAGCTTCCGAAGGAGTATAAAAAATGCATTTAGACGGTTTTGGATTATTTGTAGAAGATATGCCAAAAATGATTCGATTTTATAGAGATGTGCTTGGTTTTGAAATAAAAGAAGCTGAAACTGCAGGAAATGCGTATTTAATAAAAGATGATACACTGTTCATGCTTTATGGCAGAAATAATTTCGAAAAAATGACCAGCAGAAAATATGAATATATAAAAGGACTTAATGGTCATGGAGAAATTGCATTATACGTCGATACGTTTGATGAAGTTGATAAAAAATATAAAGAACTTATATCAAGAGGTGTTACTTCAGTATTAGAACCTTCAACCGAACCATGGGGACAAAGAACCTGCTATATAGCAGATCCTGAAGGAAACTTAATTGAAATCGGTTCCTGGAATAAACCATTCCGTTCATGGTCTGATAAGGATATGTGATAAGGTATATTTTACCAGCAAGTCAAGCTTGCTGATAAAATGAATTATGGGCTTGTGAGCCCGTGAAAATATGTAGCGAAGCGAAATATTTTCATAATAAAACGGGGCTGTCCCAAAAGTAATGAGTGTAGCGCTCATTGAGCCCTTCGACAGGTGGTTCCTGAGCCTGTCGAGGGGCTCAGGAACCACTCGTCGAAATGACTGCTACACTAAATGTGGTGGTTTCGATAAACTCAACCACCGTAATGCAAACTTATTGGACAGCCCCTGTGATTTAAATTAGTGTTTTTTATAGCCGCATTTTGGACAAACTCCATTTTCATCGAGTTCAACTCCGCATAATGGGCATCTGTCTTTTTGTGTTTTTACTTCAAATTCCTGGCTTGCTGCGTTTACACCGCTTGTGAATGTAAGTTTTGCAATGTTAAGTTTGTCTTTTAGAAGGTCATAAACTATTTTTATCATTCCTTCAACTGTCATTGTTTCTTTTGTAACAACAAGTCGGCAGTCAGGATAAGCGGTTGCAAGGTCAGTTTTAAATGCAGGACCTTTCATTTTGTTTGAAGGCGCACCGTTTTTAATTCCTTGTTCTTCATAAACTTTCAAGATTGCAGGCAAAAGTGGATCATCTTCCCGCAAAATTAAGGCGTGGTCAAAATTCTTTAAAACTTCCCAGGCAGTTTTTTGAATTTCATTGCAAGGATAAACCATATTTACGCCTTTTTCGATGGAATCTTCAACTTCAATTGTAAGTTTTCCAGTGTGTCCGTGTAAATATTGTGCTTCTCCCTGAAATCCGTAAAAACGGTGTGCATACTGTAAATCTAAAGTCGTAATACTTCTCATAATTCCTCCAGACCGAATAATAATCGGTATCATAAAATTGGAGATTTTTCTCCGAAATTGTTTGCAACGCAAACTATGAATAAAACGGCAATTTTTTAAATTCCTGGATATTCCTTTTTAAATTTTTGAAGATTTTTTACATTCCGGGCAAATTCCTTTAAAAATTATGTCGCAGCCTGTAAATGTAAAACCATTGTCATTTTTAATTTTTCTTTTTAAATCCTCTTCAACAGAATCAAGACCGTTCATATCTACATCGAAAAGTTTGTCACATTTTTCACAGCGAACATGATAATGATGAGCTGGCATAAAATCGAATTTTGCAGCGTTATCAGAAACAGAAATTCGACCGATTTTTCCTTCTTCATAAAGATTGTTAAGATTTCTGTAAACAGTTGCCCTACTGATATTCGGATGACTATTTTGAATCTGCATAAAAACTTCCTCTGCAGTAACATGTGAGTGCATTTTTTGAACAGTTTCTAAAATAATCTGCGACTGAACAGTATTTCGTTTGATAATTTTCTCCATTAAAAATTAAGTGTTGTATTTAAGTTTTATTAGGATTTATTCTCAATTAGTATTATATACTAGAAATAATGTCTGTCAATTTTTTTTTACACAAATATTATTCTGTAGCTGATTGTTGAACATTTTAAAAAAGAATTGATTGAATGCTTGTCCTGGTACAACGAAAAGAGAATTATGGTTAAATTAAAAGGACTGACCCCTTTACAATTCAGGAATCAGTCCTTAAATCAGCCTGGTTAAAGTGTCCAATAATTGGGGGCACTTCAAAGTGGAACCGTTTTTTTTGTAAATGCAGTTACGGCGGCTACGTTTAAGTTTAACCACCGTAACAAATGTAATTTTATTCACACTTAGTATAAGTTGTGTAATAGTCAGGGAGAGCTTTGTTGTAAGGAATTTCGAAAGTTCCAAATGGTTCGTAATCGCCGTTTCCCATTGGCATTTTTATTGTAACAGTAGTCTTTCCTGCTACTGTTGTATCGTTTTCAAGTTTTAGAGTTATTTTCTCACTTATTAAATCTGGTACCTTCCAAATACCAGTTACAGAATCATCAGATGCAGATGTTACTTTAAAGGAAAAGCCATTAAAAGAAATAGATGGAGTAAAATCTTTAGCACCTAAAGAATTGTTTGGATCAATAATTTCAAAAACGTTTATATTGATAGTACCAATAGAAATTCCGTTATTTTTAATATCTGCGCTAAAATCGTATGTACCATTATAAATACCACCGAATTTAATTCCAGCAGGAAGATTTCCGGAATTATAATAAAGCTTTAAGTTGTTCCCTTCTAATTTATAAGCATGGCATCCAATAGTTCTTTCATTAGCTTTTTCCTGCATGGTATCGTATTTGTTGTAAAAAGAAATTTGATCTGGTGTTAAAGGTGTCTCGCAATTTTCATCTGTATAAGCTGTTGGTAAATTATACTGTGAAGATAGCTGATATACTTGACTTCTATACATTCTCAAGGATGCATTTATTGTTTTGTTTAATTCTTCATCTGTAGATTCATTTCCTGTAAATTTATTTAATTTTTTGAGAAAATCTTTCATTTTAGTAGAATATTCTTCTTCTGTAGAAAAAGTCATAGATGGTTGTTCAAATTTTTCATTAGCATCATTTGTATATATCTGTTTATCAGAACTTAAACTGTTGTAATAAAGATTTTTTGTTTCTGCATTATAAGAATATCGTTTTGTAATAGTAGATGTAGATTTATATGCTCTTGTGCCATTTTCTTGGTCTTCTGGAGAGCTTACTGTTGTTGTAAACGTAACGGTATTATTATCAAAGCTAATAGTTTTGCTAATAGTTGAATTACCATAAGGAACCTCACTTTTAAAACTTTTTCCTGCTAATTCATTTGCACCAACATTTTCTGGAAGATTTGCAGTAATAGAACTACCACCTCCATTTGCAGCTGCTAAAAGCAATCCCATATTATTATCGTCCGAATCATTCGAACATCCAAAAAACAAACCAGCTGCCAAAGCTGATGCCAAAACTACTCCGAGTTTTTTCATTTTCATCTCCTGTAAAAGGGGGTGTCCCAAAAATATAAATTGTAGTGGTCATTGAGCCCTTCGACAGGTGGTTTCGACAAGCTCAACCACCGCAATACATACTTATTGGACAGCTCTTTTACGCTGTTCCGTAATGCGGAACAGTAGTTAAATTATAAGTTTGCAACGCAAACTTTGGGTAAGATAAAGCCGCATTATTTTAGCGGTTTTATCTAAAACCCCTTGATTTATTTAATAAGTTATAGTAAAAAAAAAAAAAACAACCCGATTTAATAATTTTTGCTTGAGTCTTTGAAATCAGTTCTTTAAATTTAAGTGATAATTATGAAAAACTACATTTTTTTTGATTTGGATGGAACTTTAACGGATAGTCAGCCGGGAATTTATGATTCTCTTAGAGTTATGCTTGGTCATTTTGGCATTGAAAAAACTGATGAAGAGATGATTCCTTTCATTGGACCTGCACTTTGGGAAAGTCTTCCAAAATATTGTGGTTTTAGCCATGAAATGTGCTTAGAAGCGGTTAAGGTTTTTAGGGAACATTATACAACTGCTGGAATTTATAATAATCGGCTTTACGATGGCGTTGTGGAAATGCTGGAAACATTGAAGGCTGCCGGCAAACATATAATTCTTGCAACAGGAAAACCAGAAGAACAGGCTTGTACTGTTGTAAATCATTTTGGGATTGCAAAATATTTTGAATTTTTAGGCGGAAGCTCGCTGGACCATAGCCGCTGTAAAAAAGGTCAGGTTATTGCCCACGCAATGAAAAATCTTGGACTTAGCGAAAAAGACTGTTCCCGTATCATAATGGTGGGCGACAGGGAAAACGACATAAACGGCGCTCATCAGAATGGACTGGAAGTTTGCGCGGTTCTTTACGGCTATGGTTCGCGGGAAGAATTTGAATCACATGGCGCAGATTATATAGTAGAAACTGTTTCTGATTTGACTAATTTTCTTTTAACGTTGTAGTGATGACTTTTTTCTATTAAAATAGAAGCATGGAAAATCCGGTTTTAGGCGAATGGCTCATACTTTTTATGCTTATTTTGAATTGCAGCAGAATATTTTTTCTAAAATATGGAAAAATCGACTGTCTTACAATTCTTTCGCCGCTCAGTGTTATTTTCGCAGTCTTTCAGATTTTTGCCTGGGGTGCTGATTTTTATTCAGTAATTCTCCTTTTAATTTGTATTTTTGCGTTTTTTACAAATTTTCGTGCTTTTTTAAGATTTATTTCCGGGCTTTATGTAGATCATTACAGTATTGCATTTAAAATAGGTGCGGTTTTCGTTTTGATTTTTACTTTTGCCGAAGCCGCTATGCTTGTGTATTTTAGGCCAGTTCTTTTTAAGGCGATTAATTTTGGTGCAAAACAGGAACGGATTCGTCTTTCTGGAGATTTTACAAATGGATTCAGAAAATCTTTTCCATTTGAAAGGTCAGAAGCAGAAATCTGCGTAATTTCGCCAGATAAATCAAAAATAAAGAAAAATCATGTATTTGTAATTATGCCAGATAAAAGTGCAAATCTTTTAGATTACAAGCCGCTGGCATATAAGCTTGCAGAAAGCGGTTACCCTGTTTATCTTGGTGAATTTTTTGCCAGAGACGTAAAATGGTGTCACAATATTTTTGATGCAAAATATTTCCGCAAAGCAGCCCTGATTCTAGAAAAATTGTATAAAACAAAGGAATTCAATAATCAGAAAGAGTTTTTTACGTTTAATATGCTTAAAGAATGTGATGCAATGATTAATTTTGTTCAGGAAAATGAAAAAAGACAGCAGAATGATGGGAAGTCAGAACCTTATCTTGTAATCATTGGTGACTGGATGAGTGAAATTGCAGTTCCTGAAATTTCCGCAAAAAAATCTGAGGTTGTGCTGAAAACAGAGATTTTGACTAGTTACAAAGAATACACAACGCCAGGCTATGGATTTATCCGTGTAACAAACCCGACAATTGCTTCTAAATACGGCTTGCAGCGGGACGCAAAATTTGAAGAAGTATCTTTGCTGGCAAAAAAAATCATAGAAAAAATGCCTGTTGAAGAACTTTCGGAAGAATTGGAAAATTCTGAATCAGTTTTAGAAAACAATATTGCAGAAGAGATGGTAAAATGACATTAAACGAATTAGATAAGTGGTTCAGAAGCTTTTTGAAAATCGAAGAGTTTGCGAATGATGTTTCAAAAAACGGAATTCAGATAGAAAACAGTGCGCCTGATGCAAAGCAGATTAAAAAAATTGCGTTTGCAGTTGATGCCTGCGAAGAAACTGTGCAGAAAGCTGCGGCTGCAAATGCTGATGTTCTTTTTGTTCACCACGGATTGTTCTGGGGCGGTTGTGAAACTATAACTGGCTCATTTTACAAAAGAGTTGCGCCTTTTTTAAAAAACGATATTGCGCTTTACGGATGTCACATTCCGCTGGATGCAAACAATCCGTATGGCAATAATTATGGGCTTGCTGCCAGAATTAATCTGAAGGATTTGCAGTCATTTGGTTCATGGCGCGGTATGGAAATTGGTGTAAAAGGCATTCTGGAAAAGCCGCTTACCGTTGAACAGCTGGCAGAAAAAATTCTTGGCACAGGCGAAAAACCTTTGTTCATTCTTCCGTTCGGTAAGAAAGAAATAAAATCTGTTGGAATTGTTTCTGGCGGTGCCGCCGATGATGTTGGTCAGGCTGTAGAAGAAGGACTTGATGCATTTGTAACCGGCGAAATTTCCCACGAACTTTATCATTATGTAAAGGAATGCGGAATTAATATGATTTCCGCTGGTCATTATCAGACAGAAACAGTTGGAGTAAATCTGGTAAAACAAAAAGTAGAAAAAGAATTGGGCCTGGAAACTATTTTTATAGACATTCCAACCGGTTTGTAAATATTATTTAAGTATGACAATAGGAGTTGTAGATGGAAAAAATTGATAAAAAGCTGCTTATGCCTTTTATTCTGACTTTTGCTGTAATCATTGCTGATCAGATTACAAAATGTCTGGTTGTAAAATATATTGAACCGTGGACAATTGGCGCCCAGTTTTTTGGCGATATTTTAAGAATTGTAAGAGTAGCAAATAATGGTGTTGCATTCAGCATGGGAGATTCCCTTTCTTTGATTGGCCGCCGTTTGTGTTTTGGTCTTGTTCCAGTCATTATTATGGGGCTTGTAATTGGAGTGTATTTTCGCAATAAAGAATTTACAATGCTTCAGCGCTGGGCAATCTGCGGGGTTGTTGGCGGTGGAATCGGTAATATAATTGACCGCATTTTTCGCGTGGAAGGTGTAATTGATTTTATAGACGTAAAATTTTACGGAATTTTTGGATTGCAGCGATGGCCAACTTTTAATGTTGCGGATATGGCTGTAGTTATCTGTGGAATAATGCTGATTATTTCGTTTGTTGTGATTACAATTCAGCAGAAGAAAAACGAAGGAGATAAACAGTAATGAAAAAGTTTGGCATTATTGGTGCGATGGACATAGAGATTGCTATTTTAAAAAAGGAAATGGAATCAAACGGTTCGTTAAAGCAGATAACAAAAGGAAAATTTAACTTTTTTGAAGGCAAAATTGCTGGAAAAGATGTTGTAGTTGTAAAAAGTGGTGTTGGAAAGGTTAATGCGGCTTGCTGTGCGCAGACTCTTATCTGCAATTTTAATGTAGATTGCGTAATCAATTCTGGTATTGCTGGTGCAATGGCTTCGGAACTGCAGATTCTTGATATAGTCGTTTCTACAGATGCTGTCTACCATGATATGGATGCTACAAACTGGGGATATAAGCCTGGCGAAATTCCACAGAGCGAAACAAGTAATTTTATTGCTGATTCAAAGCTTGTTGACCTTGCTGTAAAAGCATTTAATGAAAGCGAATATGCAAAAGAACATAAAATTATGAAAGGGCGCGTGGCTTCTGGTGACCAGTTCATTGCAGATGCTGCCTTAAAAGCAAAAATTAACGAAAATTTCAAACCTGCCTGCGTAGAAATGGAAGGTGCTGCAATTGCTCATGCCTGCTGGCTTAATAATGTTCCATTTATGATTTTGCGCTGTCTTTCTGATAATGCTTCTGATGTTGTTGGAACAACAAACACTTTTAATGAACAGACGGCCGCAGATGAAAGTGCAGCAATCATGCTTGGATTGTTAAAAACATCATTCTAAAATGTTTTAGAATTAATATAGAGTGGTTTGCCTATGAATTTGATTGCAAAGTTTAAAGAAACGGTTAATTCTGTTCTTCCTGTAATGATAATTGTTCTCATTTTAGGATTGACAGCGGCTCCTCTTGGCCTTGATTTAATAACCAGATTCGTTGTAGGCGGCGTGCTTTTAATTCTTGTGCTAACAATTTTTCTTCTTGGTGTGGACGTTGGTATTCAGCCGATGGGAGAACAGATTGGTGCGGCCCTTACAATTAAGCGTAGTCTTTCGTTTCTTTTGATTGTATCTTTTATAATTGGATTTCTTGTAACTGTTGCGGAGCCAGATATTCAGGTTTTTGGGGATCAGATTCACAAGGTTTTTGATTGTGTTGATAAAATGCAGCTGGTTTATATGATTGCCGGCGGCGTTGGACTTTTGATTATGCTTGGATTGTTAAGAACGATTTTAAGCATGAATCTTAAGATTACTCTTTTAATTTGTTATATTGCTGTTTTTGTTCTGGCGTATTTTACTCCAGCCAGTTTTAAAGGGATTGCCTTTGATTCTGGTGGAGCAACAACTGGACCGATGACAGTACCGTTCATTCTTGCACTTGGTGTTGGTGTTTCCAGCGTTAGGGCGGCAGGTAAAAACAATAATAATGATGACGGCTTTGGACTTACAGGAGTTACATCTGTAGGACCTGTCATTGCTGTTTTGCTTTATGGGATTATTCTGTTCAAGTGCGGAATTCTGACAGATTCTGCCGTTTCTGAAGAAATTGCCGAAGAGTCAAAAGGACTTGGAATTTTCATCAGGATTATTCCTGGAATTTTTCATGAATCTATTCTATCTATTGCGCCTTTAGCAGGTCTTCTTGTAGTTTTTCAGATTTTTCTTTTGCATTTGCCGCCTCGTAAGCTTATCCGAATGATTATCGGTCTTGTTTACAGTTTTATTGGCTTATCAATATTTCTTGTAGGCGTAAACGGCGGCTTTATGTCTGCAGGTTCAAAATTAGGGCTTTTATTGGGGACAAAAGCGGCAGTTTCTGGCGGATTCTGGTATTTTCTTCTGATTGTAACAGGCCTTATTCTTGGAGCGGTGGTTGTTTGCGCAGAACCAGCTGTATGGGTACTTACTGAACAGGTTGAAAATCTTTCTGGTGGTGCAATAAAACGTAAGCTTATGCTTTTGTTTCTTAGCGCAGGAGCAGCAATTGCTATTGGTTTAACTATGTGGCGGGCAATGGCTGGATTCAGTTTGATGAAAATTATTGTTCCTGGTTATGCAATTGCACTTGGAATGATGATTTTTTGTCCGTCTTTGTTTACGGCAATTGCGTTTGACTCAGGTGGAGTTGCGTCTGGTCCAATTACTTCAACATTTGTGCTTTCTTTTACTATTGGTGCAAGTCAGGCTGCTGGCGGAAATGGAGATTCCTTTGGTGTAATTGCCCTTGTTGCCATGACTCCGTTGATTGCAATTCAGGTGCTTGGAATAATTTATAATCAGAAAGTCAAAAAAGTCATGAAAATCAAAAATGCTGATACAGGAGGTGAGCAGTAATGTCATCTTTTAATATGATAATCGGTATTGTGCCACGAGGCTCTGCGGAACTTTTGACACATGCAGCGGTAAAAGCTGGTGCTGGTGGCGGAACAATTTCCAGAGGAAAGGGAACTGCGGCAAATTCAATTCTGCAGCTTCTTGGATTTGCAGATTCAGATAAAGATCTTGTTTATGTTCTTACACCTTCTGAAAATACAAAAAAAATCATGACTGCAATGATAGATGTCAGCAGTGAAAAAAAACAGCCCTTTGGAATTCTTTTTACATTGAGCGTAAATTCGTTTATCAGAACTGGAGAAATCCTTGGTGCAGGAAAGGAAGATAATATGAGCAATACAACACATCAGTTAATTACTGTAATCGTAAATAAAGGTTTTGCGGATGATGCAATGGCTGCGGCAAGAAAAGCTGGTGCAGGCGGCGGAACAATTATGAATGCCCGCGGAACTGCAAAAGAAGGCGATGCAACTTTCTTTGGAATGGAAATTGTTCCAGAAAAAGACATGATTTTAATTCTTGCAGAAAATGCAAAAGTTCAGCCAATTCTTGATGCAATCCGAGAACTTCCTTGCCTTGCAAAACCTGGCAGTGGCATTGCGTATGTAAGTCCTGCAGAAAATTTTACGCTTCTGGGAAAACGTAAATAATGAGCGTAAAGGATTCAGTTTTAAATGTTCTTTCAGAATCTAAAAGCAGCGATGGTTTTGTTTCCGGGCAGGAACTGGCAGAAAAATGCGGCGTTACAAGAACTTCTGTGTGGAAAGCAGTAGAAGCTTTGCGCAAACAGGGAGCCGGAATTGAAGCGGTTACAAATCGCGGCTACAGACTTACTGGCGACGGCATATTTTCAGAAGAAAAAATCACGAAAATTCTTTTGCAGTCAGGCGTAAACAACGTAAAAATTCAGTTTTATAACGTAATTGATTCCACTAATACAGAAGCAAAACGGCAGCTTGCAATAAAAACAGCCGCAGAACTGCACAAAACAGTTTTTGTTGCGGCTGAACAGACTGCAGGGCGTGGTCGGTTAGGACGAAAATTCTTTTCACCTTCAAAAACTGGCATTTATCTTTCAATTGTTTATTCGCCAGGCGCAATTACAAATCCTGCGCTTTTTACAGCAACCGCGGCTGTGGCTGTATGCCGGGCAATCAGTCATGTTTTTGGCGTGGAAGCAAAAATTAAATGGGTAAACGACATTTTCATAAATGGCAGCAAAGTATGTGGAATTCTTACAGAAGGGGTGTGTAATTTTGAAACTGGTCTTATTGAGTCTGCCATAATCGGAATTGGAATTAATATCGCAAACAACAGTGAACTTCCCCAGGATGTTGCTGGTGGCGTAATTTCGGGTGACGAAAACAATACAAAGCGGAGCGAACTGACTGCCGGCGTAATTTCTGAGCTTCTTTCAATTTTGGACGGTGGCGAAGAATCTATAAAAAAATCAATGGAAGAATACAAAAGCCGCTCTTTTTTGATTGGTCAGGAAATTAATGTTTCGCCTGTAATCGGTCAGACAGAAAATGATTATATATGTAAAGTTCTGGATATAACTGAAGAAGCAAAGCTTGTTGTTGAACTGGAAGATGGCTCAAAAAAAACACTAGATTGTGGAGAAGTTTCTATCCATTCGAAAAAAATGTGATATAATAGAAAGAAAGCAAGACGTAATGGAGTCTTATTTATGACTGATGATTTTAATTCTGAAATTGATGCCTTACTGGCGGAAGTAAAAGACGAAACCGATTCTGGTATTTCAGAACTCGAACCAGCGGGTGACAGAAAATTTGACATGAATGCATTCTCAAAAAAGGCTGGACTTTTTGGTTCTGATAGTAAGCCTGTTGTTTCTGGGAAAAAATCTATTCATGAAGTTGATTTAAGTGTTAAGCAGTTTGATGAAATTACTGAATTTGTTTCTGAATTTCCGTCTGAAGTTTTTGAAGATAAGACTTATTATAAGACCGCTCTTACTGGTGAAAATCAGTCTGCTCAGCGAGTTCACATGGTTCTTTCAAAATATCTTACCTGTACAGACCCAAAAGACAGAACTGTTTTCCGCCAGCAGATTATCATGGCTTATTGGGAATTGATTCGCGGCATGGCTCCAAAAATGTCCGATGTTAATTTGCCAATGCCAAAACGCATGATGTTTCGATTTGGTGTTCTTTTGCCATCACTTTTCCGACCGGAACAGAAAGAATTCTTTTCAAAGATTTTTTACGAAAATCGCACTGGCGAGCCGGTTCTTTACATGGATGAATGGTTCATGGAAATTGCATCAGGGCGACTTTCAAATTCTATGACTGACGAAAAGCGCACTCCGCATAAAGCTTCAACACCGGAAGAAGCGGCATCAATGGAGCAGACTCGTTTGCAGCAGCTTCAGCAGAAGAATTCTGGAAAATTGCAGAGTGCCGAAAACCTTTTGAACATGAAAGAAAACGAACGCACTATGCTGGAGCTTGAACTTAAAGACAGAGTTGAAATTCTTTGTACTCATAATCCGATTATGGGCGCAGAACCTCATACTCAGCCTTATTCTGAATCTCAGCAGAAGCTTTTTTCTGAAATTACGGATCGCCTTCACAGACTTTCAAAAAACGGAAAGGAGCTTGCGCGCTGTCTTAAAGACTATCAGGATGCAAAAGCTGTTTATTCCAGTGTAGAAAATAAGCTTGGTGCCAGTGGTGCAGTTGTTCAGGCGGCAGATACTTCTGCAGTTAATACAGAATTTGAAACTGTCCGTCAGATGGCAAAGATGACTGTTGGCCGTCAGGGAAATCAGTTCCCTGTGTTCACCCGCGAATTCTATCATTGTATGGAAAAAGGAACTGGAACCCGCGAAAATGTTCTTGATATTCTACGCTGGGTTGAATCTATTGATCCGGGGGCATTCTGCCGTATTCATAAAAATGTGCCGAACCGCATTCCGCCTTATGTTCTGCTTATTCCTACTTATGGTGACCGAGGATTCTGTTGGGAACCATTTGACCGATACAATCGTGTAACAAGCCGTGGTCGTATTGTTGTGCCAATGTATCCTCGTGATCTTAAAATTGCTGTTCTTACTGCTGTTGCGGATTTACGCTGGCAGGTTGCCAAGGAAAAAGCTTCATATTACTGGATGGAAGAAGGTCTTACTGGTCAGTATTATCAGTACATTGACCGCCAGAAGCTTAAGGGCGACTTAAAGGCGTTCTTTATAGAAGATTACGTTCTGTGGATGACTAAGGAAGCAAACGGAGTTCAGCGACTTGATAAGGAAGTTCGCGGAATTTTCTGGCGCAATATGCCTTATCCTGATGAACTTAAACAGGAACTGCGCAAACGAAGTCTTGTTTATAATGAACTTTGTATCAAAGATAACAACCGTGCAATGAGCGATGGATATTGATATAGCATGGTGGTTTGAGCTTGCAGAAACCGCCTGAAAAATATGAATCATGGAAGAAATTGTTGATATAAAAAAATATGCCCGCAAAAATCAGGTTCCGATTATGAAAGATGACGGAATGGATTTTATCTGTTCTTACATCCGCGAACATAATGTAAAGCGTGTTCTTGAAATTGGTACTGCAATCGGTTATTCGGCAATTCAGTTTGCAAAGGTGCGGGATGATGTAACTGTCCTTACGATTGAGCGGGAGATTGATAAAGTAATCCGTGCAAAACAGAATTTTCACGATAATGGTCTGGAAGACAGAATCACAGTTTTAAATGAAGACGCTTTAATGGCAAACGACGTTACCGGCGAGTTTGATTTGATTTTTATTGACGCGGCAAAAGCCCAGTACATAAAATTTTTTGAAAAATACAAAGTAAATCTTGCTCCGGACGGCGTAATCATTAGCGACAATCTTTCTTTTCACGGAATGGTAGAAGACTTTAGCCTTACAAAAAGCAAAGACACAATCCGTATGCTTAAAAAAATCCGCAAATACATTGACTTTTTAAAAGAAAACCAGGAATTTGAAACAGAATTCTTTAAGGTTGGCGATGGAATTTCGGTGACGAAGAGGAAGAAACAGTCATAAGAATTTGCCATAAAGTTTTTGGAGGGAGATTAAATTGGATGATTTCCCTTTACGCTTCAGCTTGAAAAAAAATGAAGAGAATATAAATCAATATCGTAATGGGTAAAGAATTGTACCAGGCTGTTTTTTAAGTTCAATTTGCGGTGGGCGCATGAACTATTTTTAATGTTCCGCAATTTGCCGTTTTTCCTACTTTTTCAGCAGTTTCCCAATCAGTTCTGGTTTTCCGGCTTTGTTCAGGGCTTCTATTACCAGGGGGCGGTTTTCTGGTTTGTTGAACTGAACTATGGCTCGCTGCAGACGGCGTTCGTGGCCACCTTTTGCTACGTGAATTTCCTTAAAAGTGCCATCTGCATTTTTTGAGTATGGGTCAAGCTCTGTGTAATACTGGCAGGTAGAAAGGCTTCCTGGAGTCGGGTAAAAATCCTGAATCTGATCTGGCACAAAGCCAGTTTTTTTTAAGTGAAGGGCAGTTTCAATTGCTTCATCAAGACCTGCACCCGGATGGCTTGCAATGTAGTAAGGCACAAGGAACTGTTTTAAGCCAAGTTTTTTATTCATTTCTGCGTATTCTTTTTCAAATTTTTCATAAGTTGCGTGATTTGATTTTCGCATAAGGCCAAGCATTTTGTCGCTGACGTTTTCCGGCGCAACCTTCAGCTGACCTGAAATGTGATGCTTGCACAGCTCTTCAAGAAAAGTTTTGTCTTTATCCATGACCATGTAATCAAAACGAAGCCCAGAGCGGATAAAAATCTTTTTGATTCCAGGAATTGCCCTCAGTTTTCGCAAAAGTTCAACAAAATCAGTGTGGTCAACTTCCAGATTTGGGCAAGGATCTGTTCCAAGACACTGACGGTTCTTGCACACTCCAGATTTAAGCTGCTTTTTGCAGGACGGCTGGCGGAAATCTGCTGTTGGACCGCCTACATCATGAATGTAGCCCTTAAAATCTGGTCGCTGGCTGAGCATTGTTGCTTCTTTTACAAGAGACTCGTGGCTGCGGGCCTGAATACGTCTTCCCTGGTGGAACGTAATTGCACAGAATGAGCAGGCTCCAAAACAACCTCGGACACTTACAAGACTGAATAGAACTTCTGCAAGGGCTGGAACGCCTGTTTTTCCGTTAGCGGCAGGTTTATCGTACATTGGATGCCATCGCCGCTGGTATGGCAATTCCATAACGGCATCAAATTCTTCTGTTTCTAAAGGAAGGGCTGGCGGATTTTGAACAACAAAACGACTGTCTGACTGTTCAATTAATGTGTATGCGTTCAGGGCATCTGTGTTCTGCTCCTGAAGAATAAAGCTTTCTGCAAATTTCTGCTTTGACTCTGATGTATCTTTTGAAACTTCTTCAAAGGTTGGCAGAAATACAGTTTTTTCGTTTTCATTTAGTTCATCAATGTCCTTCTGCTTTCCTGTAAACCAGCAGGTTCCACGAACATTTCTGATTTCTCGGGCAGGAACTCCGGCGTTAAGTAAATCTGCAATTTCTATGATGGAATGTTCGCCCATGCCGTACATTAAAAGATCTGCTTTTGAATCCAGTAAAATTGAACGGCGGACTTTGTTTGACCAGTAATCGTAATGAGCGGTACGTCTTAGGCTTGCTTCGATTCCGCCGATAAGCACAGGAACGCCTTTGTACGCTTCCCGGCATTTTGCAACATACGTAATGAGTGCACGGTCAGGGCGGTGGCCGGCTTCGCCTCCATGGGCGTATGCATCAGAAGAGCGAGGTTTGTTGTTTGCAGTGTAATTGGAAACCATGCTGTCCATTGCGCCGGCACTTACTAAAAATGCAAGGCGAGGTTTTCCAAGCACGCGGAACGAATCTGCATTTTTCCAGTCTGGCTGAGCAATGATTCCCACTTTGTATCCGTGGCTTTCCAGCAGACGACCCAAAAGAGCAGCGGCAAAACTTGGATGATCAACGTAAGCGTCTCCAGAAACAAAAACAAAATCACATTCATTCCAGCCCCGTTCTTTCATATCCGATAACGAAACAGGAAGAAACAATTTTCTGTCGCTGGATTTTGCTTTTTTAAAAAGTTCTGCAGTATTTGTCTGATCTTTTTTTTGCTGTCTGCTCATATTTAAAGTTTAACTTATTTAATCTGAGTCTGCAATGCGGGATTTTGCGGGAAAAAAACCGGAAGATTTTCTTGCCCGACTCTTTCTTCTTTTTCGTATTTTCATGATTAAGGGGCTGTCCCAAAAGTAATGAGCGCTACACTAAATGAGGTGGTTTCGATAAACTCAACCACCGTAATGCAAACTTATTGGACAGCCCCTTACGATTATAATTATCAGTTTATTCTTCGTCCTTATCCTTTGGAAGAACAAGGTTCAGGATTACAGAAAGCACGAATACTACTGAAACACAGTTCTGGGCGAAAACGCTCTGAACAATCTGTGGGAAAATCTTGAACATGTCTGAGCACTGAGTGAATCCAAGTCCAACGCTCAAAGAAAGAGCGGCGATTGTTGTGTTGCGCTGTGTGTAACCGCATTTTCCAAGCATCTGGAAGCCGGCAACTACGATTGTTCCGAACATCATGATTGTACAGCCGCCAAGAACAGCCTGTGGAACAGTTGTAAGAAGTGCACCGAACACAGGGAAAATTCCTGCAACAATAAGAATGATTGCACCAGTTCCGATTGTAAAGCGGTTTACAACTTTTGTCATGGCAACAAGGCCAACGTTCTGACTGAAAGATGTGATTGGAGTACATCCGAAAAGACCGCCGATAGAACTTACAAAACCGTCACAGGCAATTGAACCGGCAAGTTCTTTGTCTGTAACGTCACGGTCTAAAGCAGAAGAAGCAAGGGCTGTTGTATCACCAATAGTTTCTGTTGCAGAAACAAGATAAATAACTACAAATGAAAGAATTGCACCAATGTTGAACTCTGGCTTAAAAGGAAGGAATGCAGGAACAGAAACGACCTTTGTGTTCTGAAGTGCGCTGAAATCAACAACACCAAGACAGATTGAAAGAATGTAACCTACAACAAGACCAAAAAGAACTGAAATTACTTTAAGGTAACCTTTTGTAAAAATCTGGAAACAGATGCAGCAAAGCAATGTTACAGAACCGATAACCCAGTTCTGCCATACGCCGTAATTTTCTGCGCCCTGACCACCAGCAAAGCTGTTTGCTCCTACAGTCAAAAGTGAAAAACCGATTGCTGTTACTACAGTTGCAGCAACGATTGGTGAAATCAGTTTAATCCAGTATTTTGCAAAAAGACCAAGAATTCCCTCAATGATACCGCCAATAAGTACACAACCAATGATTGTTGCGTAACCGTAAGTTGTTCCAACGAAAATTGCGCTGTTAAGGAACGTAAAGCTAATACCCATAACGACTGGCAATTTAGAACCAAGCTTCCATACTGGACAAAGCTGAATAAGAGTACCCAAACCTGCAACAATCATTGCATTCTGAATAAGTTTTGCAGTGATTGCCTGATCAAGACCACATACGCTTGCAAGAATCATCATTGGTGTGATGTTTGCAACGAACATGGCAAGAATGTGCTGAAGTCCAATAGGAATTGCCTTTCCAAGTGGAACTTTTCCGTCTAACTGAAAGATGTTTTCTGCGTTAGCGTCTTTCATATTTCCTCCAATTTTTTATCTGAATGTAATTTTTCCTGTTTTTGCGTCCATTGCATCAACAATGGCAATTGATTCCAGCTGGAATCCTTTTTCGCGGATGATTTTTCCACCATCCTGGAATCCCTTTTCAATAGCAATACCGATTCCTACAACTTCAGCTTGGGCCTGACGGCAGATTTCTGTAAGTCCCAGAAGAGCCGCGCCATTTGCAAGAAAGTCATCGATGATAAGAATCTTTTCGCCCTTCTCAATGTATTTTTTAGAAACAAACACATGATTCGTGCATTTGTGTGTGAACGAATAAACATCTGCGCAATATTTGTCGCCGTCAACATTTACGCTCTGGGATTTTTTTGCAAAAAGAACTGGAACGTTAAAATAACGGGCAACAATGCAGGCAATACCAATTCCGCTGGCCTCAATAGTCAGAATTTTTGTAATTTCTTTTCCGGCAAAGCGCTTTTTGAATTCTGCGCCCATCTGTTCAAGAAGCGGAACATCAATCTGATGATTCAAAAATGAATCAACCTTAAGAACGTTTCCTTCGCGAACAATACCATCTTTTATGATTCTTTCTTCAAGAAAATTCATAAGCATACTCCTGGTGGTTCTGATAGCTTTTACCACCGCTTATTTAGAAGCTCCGTATTCAGCGTAATATTTGTCGATTTCTGCTTTGATTTCGTCTGTGATATATTTTTTGTCGCCGTTTGTATATAACGCTTCTACAACATCACTCATGGAAACGATTGCTTTTGCAGGGAATCCGTATTTTTCTGTGATTACGTCCAAAGCTGCTTTTGTTGAATCAGGAGCTTTTTCTTCGCGGTTCAAAGAAACGATTTCGCCAACAATTTTTATTCCGCCTTCTGTTGTTTCCTGTGCCTTAATTTTTGGATAAACTTCTTCGATTGATTTTCCGGAAGTTGTAACGTCTTCAATAATTACAACGCGGTCACCGTCTTTGATTTTGTAACCAAGAAGTCCGCCTTTGTCTGCGCCGTGGTCTTTTTCTTCTTTGCGGTCGCAGCAGTATTTTACTTCTTTTCCGTAAAGCTTTGAGTAGGCAACTGCTGTAACAACAGCCAGTGGAATACCCTTGTAAGCAGGACCAAAAAATACGTCAAAATCATCACCAAAATTGTCGTGAATAGCTTTTGCGTAGTATTCACCAAGACGGGCAAGCTGACCGCCAGTTACATAAGCACCGGCGTTCATAAAGAATGGACTCTGACGACCACTTTTCAAAGTAAACGAGCCAAATTTCAGAACCTGGCATTCAACCATAAAATCAATAAATTCTTTCTTATACTGTTCCATGAAGATATTTTAGCGTACTTGTTTTTTTTTATAAAGCGTAAAAGGGCGTTTCCAATGTAACTAAAATGGTCTAATATAATAGCGAAAAATATACACGGGATGTTTTTATGGATGGGGAATGGTTTGAGGATGAGAATTTCTGGCAGGATTATGCTCCTGTAATGTTTGATGAGTCACATTGGGCTGAAGCTCCTGGAGTTGCGGAGGCAGTTTGCAATTTTGCGGGGCTAAAGAAAGGAAATTCAATTCTTGATGCAGGCTGTGGTCCAGGACGTGTAAGTGTGGAATTTGCTCTGCTGGGGCTTGATGTCACTGGCATTGATATTATTCAGTCGGAGCTTGATGCAGCAAAGGAAACGGCAGATGCAGAAGGTGTTTCATTGAAGCTTGTTAAGGCAGATTTACGAAGTTTTAATGAAACTGAAAAATACGATTGCGCAGTAAATCTGTATACTTCCTTTGGCTATTGCGACACAGAAGCCGAAGATACTTTGATTTTGAAAAATATTTTCAATTCTGTGAAAAAAGGTGGTACTTTTATACTTGAAACAGTAAGCCGTGAAACAGCCATAATCAATTTTACAAAAGGCGAAGAATTTGACCGCTCAGGAATCAAGGTTATTACTGATTTTGGTGTTGTAGGTGCATGGGAAGGTTTAAGGTCAAACTGGAGTCTGATTTTGCCAGACGGAAAGCACATAAAACATGAATTTGTGCAGAGACTTTATTCCGCACCGGAATTGCGAAAAACACTTCTTGGAATAGGTTATAAAACTGTGGAAATTTACGGTGGTTACAGCAAACAGCCTTATGATCAGACCGCAGCCACTATGGTTCTGGTATGCAAAAAATGAAGTACACCAAAAGCGTTGAAAACTGTTTCCAGTGTAACTAAAATAATCTAAAATGATTTTATATATGGAATAAATCGGAAAAGGTTTGCTCTATGGAGGATATTATGAAAATTAAAACTTTTGCTTTTTTTGCAGTTTTATCATTTCTTATGGTTAATATTTCTGCAAAACCAAAGGAATTATACAAAGTTTCTGTTCAGGAAAAACTAAAATTAAATAAATATAATAAACAGCTTGGTTATCAGCTTATAAATAATGGCGATACAGTTGTTTTTGTTTTTGATGCAAAATCCTGGAAAGTGGAACAGCCTAAAAGAGTTTTTGTTGAAGGCAGTTTTAACGGTTGGTCTAAAAAAAGCGTAAACTGGGAATTAGCAGAAACTGATGAAAAAGTATTCATGCTGGAATGTGAAAAGATTGATGTGCAGGTTCCAGGAAATTCTGGCTATCCTGAATTCAGATTTATTGTTCATGCGGATGTTCCATACAATGATACAGTTTGTGGGCAGCCAATTGTAAGATATAAACCTGAAATTCTGGAACTGGAACCAATTTCAAGGCTTCCTGGATATCAGATGGCATCAAACTGTCTTATTCTGTTCCCTTCTGATGAACCTGGTGTGGTTGTAAAGAACGCAGCAGATGCAACTAAGGTAAAAAAATTGAAGGATTTTGATTTGTCTAAGCCAGAAGATGTTGCTGCAATTTCAAATTTCAGAAAAGTTCCTGGCACAGAAAATCTTTACAGAGGATATCATCCTTATAAAATTTCCCGGGGAAAATTTGATACAGAAAAGACAAGGCTGCAGCTGGTTGTAAAGCAGTTAAAAGAAAAAGGAATTAAAACAATAATTACTCTTTCTGGAGATGAAAGCCTTACAGATAAAGAGCAGCTGCCGGTTTTTGTTACAGATATCCGCAGAAATAAAAGCGAACTTTTTGTGGAAACTGATTACAACACTGTTTATTACAATTCTACGGGCAAAGAATTTGGAAGACTGATGGGCGAAATAATCAGTTATATAAATTCCCATGAAGGACCATATTATGTGCATTGTCGTCTTGGTACAGATAGGACAGGTGTAGTATCTGCATATCTGGCAGCTTTGTGTGGCGCAACCTGGCAGGAAATTGCAGAGGATTATCAGAAATCAAATAATATGTTTATTCAGGAATTCCGAGATGCAAGATTATTAAAGCATTCGTTCAACAGCATTCTTGGAGTAGATGTTTCAGAAGTTTCTGATTTGCAGAAAGAAATCAGTCAGTACTTTATAGAAAGAAAAATCATTACACGTGAAGATTTTGAACTTTTGAAAAAGAAATTGCAGTAAAAATCTGATTGTTGTTAAATAAAAAAGGAGCTGTCTAATAAGTTTGTAATGCTGTGGCTGAACTTGTCTGAACCACCACATTTACTGTGATGGTCATTTCGAAAGGCTCAATGACCACTGCAATTTATACTTTTGGAACAGCCCCTTTTTTTGCTTATATGCAAATGAAACTTATTTCTTTGTTACAACAACTGAGTTGTCTGCATTAGAATATGGTGCTGGAATATATTTATCAGCATTCCAATCGTTTTCCCATTTATAACCATCAAGAAGGTAACGGAACTGATATTCTTTATCAGCTTCAAGTTCAAGTTTAACAGAGAAAGATCCATCTTTTCCCTTTTTCAATGGTGTGTCTGTGCTGCTCCAGCTGTTGAAATCACCTGCAATATTAACTGTTTTAGCACCCTGAGCTGCTTCTGCAGTAACTGTGAATGTAACATTACACTTTGTCTTATCTTTTGAAAAAGTTTTCTTGAGTGACATCTACACTACTCCTTTTTTAATTAAAACCTATTCTAATTATATGACAAAAAATAATTCATGACAATAAAATTCGAAAAAATGGAATGGCAAAAACTCACAAAAAAGTAAAAAAAACATAATTTTTATAAAATTTCTGACATAATGATTGCCGTTTAAAAATCCGCTCTTGCAGATTTTATGAAATTGCACTATTTTAATACTACAAATAAATCTGCCGTTGATTTATCCGAATTGCAAACGGCTAGTCTTGGAGAGAGACTAAAAATCTGCTAAACAGGAGATCCTTATGGATATTTTCCCATCAAAATCTAATCATTATCTTTTTACATCTGAATCAGTTGGCGAAGGTCACCCAGATAAGCTTTGTGACCAGATTTCAGACGCAATCCTTGATGCTTGTCTTAAGCTTGATCCAAATGCTCATGTTGCCTGCGAAACTTTTGCTACAACAAATTTCGTTCTTATTGGCGGTGAAATAAGCTTTACAGTAAATGCAAAAGAAAACATCAAATTCATCAAAAAGAATGCAGAAAAAATTGCTCGCAAGGTTGCACAAGATATTGGCTATACTTCTGCTTCGTACGGACTTGACTGCAAGAAATTCAAATTTATAAACAGGCTTCATGCTCAGTCAGCAGATATCAATCAGGGTGTTGTTGGCGCAGGTCTTTCTGAATACAAAGGATTGCAGGGGGCAGGTGACCAGGGAATGATGTTTGGTTTTGCTTGTAACGAAACTCCAGAGCTTATGCCAGCTCCAGTTTTCTATGCTCACAAAATTCTTCTTGCTGCAACTTCACTTAGAAAATCTGGAAAAATCAAATGGCTTCGTCCTGATGCAAAAAGTCAGGTTACAATTGAATACGATGGTTACAAGCCTGTTCGTATTGATTCTGTTGTTGTAAGTCATCAGCACGATCCAGAAGTTGAATATGAAGAAATCAAAAAGACAATCATCAATGAAATAATCAAGCCTGTTCTTGAACCAACTGGTTTGCTTGACGAGAATACAAAATATTACATCAATCCAACTGGAAAGTTTGAAATTGGTGGTCCTGATGGCGATGCTGGTCTTACTGGTCGCAAAATCATTGTTGATACTTACGGTGGAATGGGTCGTCATGGTGGCGGTGCTTTCAGTGGAAAAGATCCTTCTAAAGTTGACCGTTCAGCTGCATATATGGCTCGCTACATTGCCAAAAATATCGTTGCTGCAGATTTAGCAGACCGGGCAGAAGTTCAGCTTGCGTATGCAATCGGTGTTCCTTTCCCTGTTTCTGTTATGATTGAAACTTTTGGCACAGAAAAAGTTCTTAATTCAAAAATTGAAGCTGCTGTAAAGAAGGTTTTTGACTGTACTCCTGCCGGAATCAGCGAAACATTGAAGCTTAGAAATCCAATCTATCAGCCAACTGCAAGTTATGGTCACTTTGGTCGCAGTGGTTTCCCTTGGGAAAATACAGATAAAGTTGACGAACTTAAGGCTGCTGTAAAGGCATAAAATGTCTCTTCTTACAAATGGCGAAATAATAACTGTTTTCGAAAGATTTAAGGCTCAGAATCCAGAGCCTAAGCCGGAACTGAATTATTATTCGCCGTTCACTCTTTTAGTGGCAGTTGTCCTTTCTGCGCAAACTACAGATAAGAGCGTAAATAAGGTCACAGAAATTCTTTTTAAGCGTGCTGACACTCCAGAAAAATTGATGAACCTTTCGCAGGATGAAGTTATTTCTATTATAAAGCCTATTGGATTAAGTCAGGCAAAATCAAAAAATATTCTTGGTTTGAGCAGAATGCTTTGCGAAGAGTTCAACGGAGTTGTTCCTTCAACACGGGAAGAGCTTATGAAGCTTTCTGGAGTGGGGCGCAAAACTGCAAATGTAGTTCTGAATGTTGCGTTTGGTCAGCATACGATGCCGGTTGATACGCATCTTTTTAGAATTTGTCCAAAAATCGGACTTTCAGAAGGTGGCTCTGTTGAAGCTGTGGAAAAAAGTCTTGTAGAGCGTATTCCTGATGAATATATGGAACATGCGCATCATTGGCTTATTCTTCACGGAAGGTATGTTTGTACTGCAAAAAAGCCTCTTTGCGAAACATGCATCATAAATGATTTATGCCGGCACAATGAAAATGGATAATTATTATCAGGCAATGGACTGGGATTTCATGTTGAGTCAGTATCCCGGAAAAACAGATTTTGACATCAAAAAATATTACTCGATTCTTTCGGATGACTGGCCGGATTTTCTGGATAAATACATTCAGGTGCCTTCCATGCAGCGATTGCAGGGCGTTGGTCTTTTGTGCGGAACAGACTGGACATCGCTCTACAAAAACCGCTTTTATTATTCAAGATTGAATCACAGCATTGGCGTTGCCTTGATTGTGTGGCACTTTACCCGTGATAAGATTCAGACTCTGGCAGGTCTTTTCCATGATATTTCTACGCCGGTTTTTAGTCATGTGGCAGATTTTAGAAAGGGGGATGCGCTTACTCAGACTGCAACTGAAAACGAGACGGAAGCCGTAATTCGAAGTGATAACGCGCTTATGGCTCTTCTGGAGTCGGATGGAATTTCTGTAGAAACGATATGTGATTATCATCTTTACCCAATTGCTGATAATGAACGGCCCCAGTTGAGTGCGGACAGACTTGAGTATATGTTTCCTAGTGGAGCGGCTTTGCAGGGGAGCTGGAAGCTTGATGATATTGCGGCTGTTTACAATGATATTGCAGTCTTAAAGGACGAAAATGGCAATCCAGAGCTTGGTTTTATGACTTTGGAAAAAGCTTTGTTTTATTGCGAAAAATTTCTGGAAACTGGTCACGTTTTGCAGCTTAACGAAAACAAATTATGTCTGCAGCTGCTTGCAGAAATTACAAAAAAGGCGGTGGAGTGCGGCTGTCTTGAAGAGCGGGATTTTTTTGAGCTTTGCGAAAAAGACGTAATGGGGAAGATTTCGGAGTTTTGTGAAAACTGCGGGAGAGATGCGCAGTCAGGAGATAGTTCTGTTTTAATGCTTTCAAAAATGTTCAATGCTTTTATTTCCATGCAAAGCGTAAAGCATACAGAAGAAAAACTGGCAGGTCATTTTTGCGTTTCTGTTGATGTAAAGCAAAGATATATAAATCCTCTGGTGTTTTGCGGCAATGAAAAGTTTTGCCGCATTTCCAATATTTCTGAAAAGGCGGCAAAACTAATAGAGGATTTTCTGAATTATCACGACAAGCCTTACGGTTGTGTAGAATTATAGTCAGCTTTAAGTTTTTTTATAAGACAGCATTTGCGGGAAATAGTTTTTTTGCCATCTGAAAACCTGTTAGAGTCAAGATTCAAATAGAACGCAGTGTCTTTTTTTGCGCCTTGCGAAGAAGTCCACCAGTGACCATCTTCAAAAAGCGGGTCTTTCTGAAGTTCAGCAAGTTTTTTGTTTATCAAATCTTTTTCGCTATACAAGTCGTATATTTCTTTTGCAGTTGGAATGTACCAGTTATCACCTGCATTTGAAGCAAATGCAAAGATTGGATAATTTTCAATAGAAAATGAGTTGTCATTTATAGATAGTGCAATAATTTCGTCAAAATTATCACTTCCATTTGTGTCTCCAGTAAATTCAATATTTGCGAAGTCGGTTGAATTTGCAATTTTAGCGGCTATTGCATTTATTTTTGTTACAGCGCCAACACTGTTTTCTACCGCCCATTGTAAATTTTGAACTTTATCTATAGAAACATACAAAGGAATGCCTTCTTCATTTTTTCCAAAAACAATACCTTCAACTAAACCGTCGGAAAAAATCAAATCACCTGTGTGAATGTTTTCAAATACATCACCTGTGTGAATGTCTTCAAATACATCGCCTGTGTGAATGTCTTCAAATACATCATTAGTTTCTTCTGATTCTGTAATAGAATTCGTTATTTCCTTACTATCAAGATTTTGAGCAGTAATTTCAGTAACTTTTGCAGGTGGTACAGATATAACTTTTTCTTCAGAAGCTTCGTTCTCTTTAATAGCATTAATTATTTTAGAATCATAGAATTCAAGTTTTTGCATTAAAAAAGCTAAAATTTCTGATTGACTGGAATCAGCAGGTTCTTCTTCTGTTTTACATGAGCAGATTAAGAAAACAAGAATCAGCACACTCCAGATTTTTTTACAATATTTTTTCATAAATCCTCCACATTAGTTAACGTGGAAATTTATAAAAAAATGCAATGTAATCAAAAAAAAAGTGAATTATTTTTTAATTATTCTCCTGCAAGGGCTAGAACTGGATCCAGTTTTGCGGCTCTGGCAGCTGGATTTAGACCAAAGAAAATTCCTACAAATACCGAAAAAATGAACGAAATGATGCAGGCTTCCCAGCTGACTATGTAATTCAGAGAACGCACATATTCGATGGCAACGCTTACAACAATTCCTAGAAAAATACCCATAAGCCCGCCAATTACTGTGATTGATGCAGATTCAACCAGAAACTGACGGCGAATATTTGCGGGGCTTGCACCAAGGGCTTTTCGAATTCCGATTTCCTGCCGTCTTTCTGTAACTGTTACAATCATAATGTTCATGATTCCAATGCCGCCAACAAGTAAAGAAATTGCCGCAATGGCACTGAGCATAACGCTCATGGTTGTTGCAATGGAATTCATCTGGTCAATCATAGTCTGCATGCTCATTACGTTTACGGAATATGCAGTTCCTGTGAGCGACTGGCAGTAATTTGTAAGAATTTCTACAAGGGCCGAAGCTTTTTCTGGCGATGTTGCCTGAACCATTACATTCTGCGCATTTGGATTTGGAGAAATCTTCTTTGCATAAAATCCACGGGGAATATACGCAGAATTTGTGGATGATTCCATCCCTGAAGATTGTTCTTTTAAAACTCCGATTACTTCAAAATTGAAGGAAATGTTGCTGCTTGTAACGATAACATGCTTACCTTCTCCATCACCAGCAGGAAAGAGCGCTTCTGCGATTGTGCTGCCAAGAATTATTTTTTGCGTACCTTCTTCATTGTCTGTGACGTTGAAGAAATGTCCGTAAGAAAGTTCCAGACCGTACATTTCCAGATAGCCAGTTTCTACGGCTGTACAGTTTACAGTAGAGCTGGTTTCGCCAAAGGAAATTGTGGAACTCATGGAGTTTTTGTACCATATCTGCTTTATGTTCTTTATGCTGTCAAAAAGGTTTTCTCTAAATGATTCATTGAAATTTATGGAAATTGCATTTCTGCTTTTGCGCATGAATCCGCTGCTTATGCTTACAACATCAAGTCCGCAGGAACCAAAAGTATCTTTTATCTGTTGAGTAGAGCTGCTGCCCATGCTGGTGATTACGATGACGGAAGCAACACCGATGATTACACCCAGAAGCGAAAGAAAAGTTCGTGTTTTATTCCGGCGGAAATTCTGGATGGCATTTAAAAAATCTTCAAACATTTCAGATACCTTCCTTTTCCTTTGTTGTATCAGACTGAATATTTCCGTCAAAGATGCGGATGCAGCGGTCGGTGCTTTCGCCAATTCCAGGGTCGTGGGTAACGATTACAATTGTGGTACCGCTTTTGTTAATTTCGCGGAAAAGTTCCATTACCTGTTTTCCAGTTTTACTGTCCAAAGCGCCGGTTGGTTCATCCGCAAGGATAATCTGGGGTTTTGTGACCATTGCTCTGGCGATTGCAACTCTCTGCTTTTGTCCGCCGGAAAGTTCGTGAGGTCTGTGATTTATGCGGTCTAAAAGATTTACCTTTTCCAATGCGATTTTTGCAAGTTCTGCGCGTTTTGAGCGTTCTATTCCCTGGTAGCGCAATGGCAGCATTACGTTTTCAAGAACGCTCATTCCAGGAAGCAGATGATATTGCTGAAATACAAAGCCGATGATTTTATTTCGCAGTACGGCAAGCTCTTTTTCAGTCATTTTTGCAGTTTCCTTGCCTCCAATTTCTACGATTCCGCCAGAAGGTCTATCTAAGCAGCCAATCATGTTCATGCAGGTTGATTTTCCAGAGCCGGAAGGACCCATAATGGAAAGAAATTCACCCTGCTGAACTTCAAAGGAAATTCCTCTTAGAGCATGAACTTCTTCTTCGCCCATCTGATAAGTGCGGGAAACGTTTTTCATCTTTATGACTGTTTCAGACATTGCAAACCTCGCGAAAAATCAGATTTGTTAAAAACGTGGTGCGCCACCAGCTGCTCTTGGCATTCCTGCGGCTCCCATCGGCATCTGTCCTGGTTTCATGCGGTTTGTACCAGATTCTTTTGGTGTGCTTTGTGCTTTTAAAACTTCACCGCCATTAAGTCCCTCCAGAATTTTTACATATTGTTTTCCGTAAGGCTGAACTTTAACATCTATGCGTTTTCCTGTAACTGTTTCTACGTAAGGCTTTTTGTCTTCGTATGCAATGGCATAACGTTCTACTATTATATTGTCCGTAGGTTCCGTAATCTGAATTTTTCCGGTAAATGAAAAGTTCGGGAGAATCTGTTCCGGATAATCGTCAATTCTGACTTTTGCCTTTACGACTGTTGCTCCGCGGCTTGTAACTTCGCCGATTGCAGGCCAGCCAACAACGTACCCTTGGACTGTGCCTTTGTATGCTGGAAACGTAAAATCTACTCGCTGACCAATCTTTAATTTTGGTACGTCGGTTTCTGAAACTTCAACATCTGCGGTAAGGTAATCAATGTTTACCAGTGTTCCAACAGAATCTTTTGCTTCAAGAGAATCTCCTTCAGAAACGTCCAGATCAGCAATGATTCCGTCAAAAGTAGCAGTTACTTTGCGGTCTTCAAGCTTTCTTAAAAGAGAAAGGCGTTGCTTTTCCTGCAGTTCCAGTTCTTTTTTAGAGCCTGAAATTTTAGAAGCTGCCATGTCATAATCAAGCTTTGCAATATTATATTCCTGTTCAGTTGAATCAAGCTGAATGATTATATCGCCCTTTTTCAAGCGGTCGCCTTTTTTTACAAAAACATTAATAACGGTTCCAGCGCCAAGAGCCTGCAAAGTCTGCTCTTCTGCGGCAGATACTGTACCTGCAATTTCAATGCAGTTTTCGTAAGTTTCTTTTTTTACCTGATAAACAATGTTTTTATTCGTCTTTTTTGACAGCAGCATTCTTGTAATTGTGAGTCCTGTGGAAATTACAATAAAAACTGCTGAACTAATGATAATCAGTTGTAGTTTACCTTTTTTTGTCATATAGCAAGTCCTTGGAATGAATAGTAATTATAAAATTGATTTTACAAAAGAATTATTAAATTATGAAAATACGGGAAGGAAGAAAGAGGCTGACAAAAACATTCGCAGACCGGAATGATAGTTTCCATGACGGTCTGCGAATGTAACGACGCTAGCTAGCGGTTTCGGCAGTCTCTTTCTGACTGGTAGTATTTTCATAATGCCAATAAAATTAATAAAAAATCAATTTTATAAAGTACCAATCATTTCAACCTATTTAAATTCCTCATCTCTGCAGAACAGAAGTTTTGTGGAATTGTTGTATATTATTAAATCAATTTTATTAATTAACAGTTTAATGCGGTAGAGTTCGCGGTTTGCAAAGGCGTTCAGATATTCGCTTTCTTTTACGATTCCTTCATCAAACCAGCGTTTTTCGTCTTTTTCAAGATTGCTCCACATGTCAAAGGTTTCCAGATTAGTTTCTTTTGCCCACTCAATTGACTGCAATTCTGTCTGTTTATCAACGATGGCAGTGTTGTAATCTTCTTCTGCTGCCTGAATTGAAAGCATTTCCTGTTCTGCGGTCAGTTCATTTGTCTGTTTTGTAATTTTTTTGTTTCTGAAAACGTTTGGCTTAATACTGGCAGAAACAGAATACACTGGATTTGAATCTGAATAAAGCGGAATGTTTACACCTGTTCCAATTGAAAGGCCCTGCCAGGTTGCGTTCAAACCAATATCAACTGTGTCAGACTTTTGCGTTGACGAAGAAGTTGTATATCCGTTGGAAGTTTTGTCTGTTGTAAAGCTTGTGTTTGAGTTTTTCATTGTGTAGCCGGAATTTACAGACAGAGTGAAATCCTTTTCTGCTTTTCGCTGTAATTCTGCCAGTTCATGGGCGTAAACAGCTTTTTCAATTTTTGCATAATTCTTTTTTTCAAAAGAAAGAATGTCTATTGCGTTGAAATCAGCTATGTCTGCAGGCAAAAAATCTTCCGGAATTTCGTTAGATTCAAACACTATGCCGCACTTTGCAGCAAAAACCGCACAATTATGTTCAAAAGTATGCGCAACAGTATCTATTTCGTGCTTGTCAGAAAGCACTTTCATATATGCCTGGCGATACTTTGAAGAGCTCTGGGAGTAGCCCTTTGCCTTTACTTCGTCAAAACTTATTGAATCTTCGTACAAATCCTTCTGTTTTGAAATGATAGTACTTTTGTTTTCAAAAAGATTTTTCATTTCAGAATAGAATTCCTTTTCCGCTTCCAGCGCACGGTTCTGAAAAGCTCTTTTTGCCTCTAAAATTGCGCGGGCAGCTTTTATTTGATTGATTTTTTGATTAAGATGAGTTGAAGAAATAATATCAATTCCAAGATTTACAGAAGTGTCAGAAGAATTGTTTTCCTCGTCTGTGAATTTTAGTGTGGAAGAGGCTTTTAACGACAGGTTTGATGCTTTTGGCACAGAAATCGTTACAGTTGGCGTTACAGAAGAGTTTGTTCCGCCATCATTGAACTGAAATCTGGCAGTGCCACTGGAAAGCTCAATGGCAACTCCGTTATCAACGTCATTTTTTTTTGCAGCAAGATTTGCTTTCTGATATTCCAAAAGCAGACGCTTTAATTCCAAATCATTTATTAAATAGGATTCAAGTTTTGGTTCTGCAAAACAGATTCCCGAAATTATGAAAAATAATAAAAGACTTGGAATTACCTTCTTCATATTAACAAAACCGTTAAAAAAATTATTAGTTACGGCTGTCTGTGTAAAATCTTTGAAATTATTTCAGAAAGATTAATTACAATTCCAGCACCTGCGGCAAAGGTTCCAATTGAACTGCCAACAGAAGAAAGAAGGAAAACAAGCAGAACACGCAGAATTTTATTTTTGTAAAAACCTTTAATGCTACCAGCATCGTCACTTAAAGTTTCAAGATCTTTTACCTGAGGTTTGCAGATTGCAGCCTGAACAATGCCGGCAACAATTCCAACTCCGATAAACGGACACAATGAAGTGACTGGCGCTCCAACAAAAGAAACAAGAATAGTCAGAGGATTTCCGCCAGCAATAAGTGCGCCAAGACCGGCAAGAATGCCATTCCATAAAATCCAGTTAAGAGCCATTTTTGAACCGGCATCTTTTCCGCCAATGTAAAATCCGAATGCGATTACAGCAACAATAAGTGCAGGAATGAGCCACATCATTATTTTTGAAAAAATACCGCTTTCTGGAATGCTTGCAATTTCAGAAGTGTCAGTGGAAGCCTGATTTTCCGCGATTTTTTTAAGATGCGCTTCAACGCCAGGAAGATGACCTGCGCCAAGAACGGCAACGATATTGTTTCCTTCTGCCTTCCAGATGTGACTTGCAAGATACTGGTCACGTTCGTCAATTAAAACCTGTTTTACAGCTGGCATCAATTCAGATAATTCTTTCATCATGGAATCCATTTCCGAAGACTGCTTTAAATTTTCAATTTCTTCGCTGGAAATTTCGTCCTTGCTGAAGCCGCTGGCAAGCAAAGCAGAAAGCAGCTGAGTTTTGCCATAGGCAGAAGTTTTTTTCCATGCGCGGCGGAATGTAATCTGAATAGGGCGGTCAACAAGTGCAGTTGGAATGTTCAATTCCTTTGCTTTGTTTATTGCGGCAACCATTTCTTCTCCAGGTTTTACACCAGCATTTTTACCCATTCTTTTCTGGAACGAAGCCATAACGATGTTTGCAAGGAGCAAAAATCCTTCTTTTCGTTTTAGAACTTTAATTATGTCCAGCTCCCTATATTTATCAGGGTTTGTGATTGATTCGTAACGTTTTTCATCAAGTTCAATGGCAACGCAATCAGGTTTTACATCAGAAATAACATTTTCAACTTCTGAAATGCTTTCTGCAGAAACGTGTGCTGTGCCAATTAAAGTTATTTTTCTGTTATTCAGTTCCAGGACTTTCTGTGTCTGACTCATTTATTTAATGCCCCATTCTGCAAGTCTGTATTCATAAAACATTGGTGACTGCATGTTTGTGATTTTATTGTAATATTCAGCTGCAATTTCCGGATGATTTTTAATTTCGTAATACAGCCCGAAATAGTACATTAATTTTCCCCGTTTGTTCTTATTCTGTTCTTTTTCAAGTTCCTTTGCAATGGTATTTTCAAGCATTACAGGTCCCTGATCTTTGTAAAGTCTAAGAAGGTTGTAATCCTGAGTTTTAGAGAAATTCATGTCTTTTTTATTGCCTTCTTTAATGAAGATATCAGCGTATTTTTTTGCTTCAAAAGTATTTTTTTCTTTAAGGAATGTGGCAAGAACCATAAGCTGATATGCAATAGAAGGGTTGATGGAATTTGCCTTCATAAAATATTCCCGGGCAACGGCCCAGTTTTCCATGTGAAATTCAAGAATACCGATTTCTTCAAACGCGAAATAATATTTTGGATTAGTTTCTACTATTTTGTGGTAATCTTTTAACGCTTCTTCAATGCGGTTCTGTTCGTCATAAAGTCCTGCCCGATAAGTGTAGCCAAGAAAATAGTCAGGAGCCAGTTCAATTGCTTTTGACCAGGATTTTTCTGCTTCATCAAATTTTCCTGAGCTTCTCTGATATTGACCTAAATCAATCCAATAGTCAGAGTTATTTGGATTAAGCTTGATTGCCTGTTTTACATATTTTATGGCTTCCAGATATGATTCGTTTTCTGCCTCAAGTTTTCCAAGATACAGATAAGCCTGACTTTCATCAGGACGCAATTTTAAAAGTAATTCAAAGTAAGTTTTAGAATCCTGAAGGTTTCCGATGTAGTAGTTCATTTGACCGCAGCCAAAAAGCGCTTCTTCGTTTGTTTTATCTCGGATAAGAGCTTTTTTGTAATATCCTAATGCTGTTTTGTATTTTTTCTTAAGGGCCTGCTGATTTCCAAGAATATTGTTTGCAACAGCATTGTAAGGATCTGATGAAATCAAGGCATTTACAGCAGAATTAATTGCTCCTTTATTGCCGCTTGCAACAGCGATTGTTGCGTCCATTTCAAGAACATCTTTTGAATTGTTTCCAGATTCTTTAAGTGATTTTGTAATCGCGCCGGCTTCATTAAGTCGATGGACAGAAATAAGAAGTGAAGCATGAAGAAGTTTTAAATCTGTGTCCTCTGCAAGGTTTTCAGGAATATTGTCGTAAAGCTTTATGGCACCTTCAATATCATTTTTTTCAAGCAATACCTGAAGTTTTTCTGCAAAACTTATAGTCTGCGCACTGATTGTAAAAGCTCCGCTATTGATTGCAAAAATCATAATAAGCGAAACTAAAAATACTTTTGTTTTCATTAAATATCTCCAGAAAATAAACATGGTTGAAATTCAACCCGTCATTAATTAAACTAAGGTTTATAATGATTACACAAATTTTAAGAAAGTCTGCAATACTTCTGGCAATTTATGTTCTCTTGATTGTCGGCATTTTTGTTGCTCAGTTTAAGAATGATTCTATTATTTCCGAAAAATTCGGTACGCTTCATATTTCTCTGCTTGCCGCTAATCCGAATGATACTAAATTATTAAAAAATAAGTTTAATATTTTATTTAATGGAATTACATTTTCTTGTAGTGAAAATAAGCCTGTTCGTGCAACTATCAATTCAGCAATTAAAGATGTTTCTCTCGTTTCCTGGAGTTCAATTTCAAATCTTTCTTTTAAATTGGATTTTACAGATGACATTCATGTTATGTTTTGTGTAAGTGATGACAGTCCAAAAGCTTTCTTGAATGTAATTGCAGAATTTCCAAAAAATGTTTCAGGAATTTCCATTCCTTACGGACTTGCGGCTGGTTCTACAATCATTTCAGATAATTCTGATAATAAGCTTCAGATTCAGGTAAAAAATATGGATTGGGAACTTTATGCTGCTGATATAGAAACAGAAAGAATTTTCGTTACTCAAAAAGAAAAACTTATATCTTATTCATATTATGATAAAAACAGAGCTTTTTCTTTTGCCTCTGTTAAGGGTATTGATGCTGCTTCTGAAAATTCTTATAAAACTGTAGTTGAGAACTTTGTATACAATCTTATTTCTGGCTATACGCAGGCTGTGACTGATTCTGGAGTTGCTGTTGGAGAACAGGAGACTGTGGCATACGTTGCCGCTATGGCAGCATCTGGCAGATATAATGCAGCTCTTGATACTGTTCCATCTGATTTTAAAAAGAATTCTTCCAGAACTTTCCTTTCTGCGCCATATTTTGGAACATTAATGAAGGTTACTGAGCCGTTGCTGCTTCAACTTAATTCTTATGGGGATTTAATTCAGAGAGCAAATGATTCTGTTTCTTATGATATTTTTAGCGCGAAATTCCTTGTTGATTACATCTGTATGCATCCAGGTTCTTCTGCGATAAAACTTCTTATGGAAAGAACCGCCGCTTCTAATTTCCAGAATATAAATATTGTTCAGGCTGCAAATATTTTAAACGTTTATAATGAACTTGTTATCAAAAATCCAGCAATTGCAAATATTCTTGAACCAGCTGCTCAAAAATGTATTGATAAAATTCAGCTTGCTTGTATTCTTGATAATAATGTACTGACTTTGGCAGAAAATGGCACTTTCCTTTCCGTAATACAGTCTTTGCTTATTGGTGATGCACTTTATCGTTATGGAAAAATTGTAAAAAACAATGATTATATTTCTTGCGGAAGACTTATTGTTAGTTCTTATTTGAAAGATAATGGCTCATTTGACTTGAAGACACTGGCAGAATTGTATCCAATAATTGTTCACGGAAATATGTATTATCCTCACTTTGAAATTCTGGCTTTTGAAAAAGGACAGGCTGTGTGGGCATGGACTTGTTCGAATAAAATTAATTACGTTAATGATAATGCAGGTACAATTTCTTTTTCAATTGATTTTCCTCAGACTCTTACGCATTATTTAATCATAAATGGTGTTGAGCAGTTCAAATCAATTTACATATACGATCTGGCATTCCGTTCTGATTATCGTTTTGAAACCTATAATTCATCAGGATACATTTATCAGAATAATTCTAAAACACTGTTGCTTAAATCACGTCACAAATCTAACGTAGAAAATGTAAGGCTTGTGTACACTGTTGCAGCACAAAAAAAAGCGGAAGAAATAACTGAATCAGAAGTTGCTGCGGAATGAACGAATCCCGATTCAGAGCGTTTTGAGGATTCAGCTCAATCCAGGAATGACAGCGCATCAACCAGATTAGTTTGAATAGATTGAGGCGTACTGTTCCATAAGTTCGTCCAGTTCCTGCTGAGAGTCGGCACAAATGGAACAGGCAAAGTACAGCGCGATTACTGATTCTGTTGTAAGGTATCCCATTGGTACGGCGCCTTCTCGCCAGATTCCGTGGGCTGTAACGTACTGCGAAAAATCAAGATTGATTTTCTGCTGGCTTGTGCAGTAAAAGCGCATTCCCCGGCGGTTTCCCTCCAGAAGCATTGGTTTTAAAGAAAAATCGCTGTCCGTAATATTTCCGGCTCCAATTCCGTACATTTCCAGGAATATTGAATGAACATTTGCATATTTTAAAATATCTTTGTAGAGTGCACTTCTGAATCCAGGATAAAGACGGCACATGAACATTTTTCCGCTGGCTTCAGTAAGAAGTCGTCCCAAAACTTCGTTATCCAGTTCGCCAATTCCTGTAAAACTGTTGGCGATTGGACCGCTTTCAGTATATTTTGGTTCGCTAAGGTTCCAGTTGCAGAAACGACCAGGCCGCTCAAAATGTAAATTCAAAGGAGAAAGAACTTCTTCGCCAAATACGACGTAAACGCCTTTTTGCTTAGCGGAAGCTGTTTCTATGGCAAGACTAAGATTTTTTTCTGCTTCCATAGATTCTGACGGCAAAGTGGAGCTGGCAGTGATTACGACAGGTACTTCTGAATCACTGAAAAGCCAGTAAAGAAGAGCAGCAGTATACGAAAGATTATAAGTTCCGTGGGTAATTACGATGCCGCTGGCAATTCCGGCGTTTATTCGCAATGCGACTTCTGCAATCAAATCGCCCCAGTTAGAAGGCTCCAGCTCTTCACTAAGATACTGGCCTGCAGAAGAAAACTGAATTGGAGTATCTCTTGCAATTCGTTCCGCAATTGATTTTAAAACATAAGAATCGCCGCTGGAAATGCTTCCATCCTGATGGCGGACAGCAGAAATGGCGCCGCCAGTTGTAATCATATAAATTACGCTGATGTTCAGTTCCTGCTTTAAAAGATTTTTTACAATCTGAGGAACGGCTTTTCCGCCAGTTTCTTTCATTACAAGGCCGGTAAGAAATTCCAATGGAGCCATTTGTCCGCTTTTTAAAATGCGGCACTGTTCAGGATTTTCCTGAATTACTTTTGAAACATAAGGAAGCAAATCTTTTTCACTGCTTAATTCGCTGATATTCAGGGATTTCATCAATTTTTCTGGAGAATGCCCTGATTCAAAACTTGCACGCAGTAATTTTTTTGCAGTTGCGCTATGAATATCACCGGAATCCAGCTTTTTTATAATCCATGCGAAATGGTTTTCTGTTATCTTAGATTTTTCAACAGGAATGGCGGCTCTATTTAAAAGTCGGGTAAGCTCGCTGGCAATCCAGTGTGCGGCATTCAGCGGATTTGCACCAGCTTTACAGACGTTCTCAAAGAAATCGGCACGGCTTTTTGTGTCACAAAGGAATTCTGCTCTCAGACGGCTAACTCCATACTGCTTTTTAAAACGCAGACGGCGGGCTTCTGGTAATTCAAAATTTTCTGTAGAGAACAAATTCTGTTCCGCAGTTTCAAGATTGATTGTCTGGGGCGGATTAAGATGTTCAAAACGAATCCGCACAATTTCCCGCTCCTGAAAACTTTCAGTGCATGATTTTGCTTCGTTCCAGATGCGGCTTTCACTTGGAACTTTTTCTCCTGCAGAAAGCATGTTTTCCTGGCGGGTAAGCTCGTGATTTACAGCTTTGCGGGCAAAATTAAAGGAATTTAAATTTCTTAGTTTTACGTAATAATCTGGAAGATTTGGATATTTTGAAAGGGCAACGTAAGCATTGCAGCGGATAAAACCGTCTTTGCTGCTGTCATTGGCAATGTTCAGATACTGAGTAAGCCGTCGCAATTCTTCAAGAAATAAATGAACTTCTTCGCCCAGCTCAAAGCTTGCTGCAGTTCTGATTCTGATGCTTGGATTTCCAGCACAGGAATAGTCCATTCTGGTGTTGCCGTTTGCATGAGTAAGGCGCCCCAAATCTTCTTCTATGCGTACTTCTTCTATATGAATGGTTTTCTGGTGGCTGTGAAAAAGAATGTTCATTTTTCCGTTATCTGCGATTTTTACAGAATAGCCGGTCAATTCTTTTCCGCTTTCAAGTTTGGAAACAACATTTTTGATATGTTCCACATCAGAAATTGTAGAGATTTTACATTCCAGGGCCTTTGCCAGAATATAAACTTGCTGCAAAACCTGCTGATTTATGCAGATTTTGTGATTTTTTTCACTGGTAAAGAAAACTGAATCAACTGATGGCAGCTGAATTCTGACTTCCACGTAGACAAATGACTGATACATAGAAAATCTCCTTAAAATGTTTGAAAATTATACCGTTTTAATAAAATTTGTGATATACTGTTACAAAATGTTCTCTCCTCGTTATCAGGAGAATTCAGGAGTTTTTGTGAACAAACACGACTTTCCGAAAATCCACTTTTATGATCAGGATTTCGTAGATATTTATAACAAGACTTGGACTATGCTTTCTGACTATTGGATTAATCCAAAGACAGAAGAAAAGACAGCTGATGGATATTTCATTTATCCCTCTGATGGAAAGCTGATAATAGACCAGTTTGAATCAATATTGTCTTCTTTCTTTCTTGTTTATTCAAACAGAAATTATGATGCAAACCTTAATATTGATTATTTCTACGAACGTCAGGAAGAAAATGGTGCAATCAGATGGCGTTATGATGCAAAAACAAATGAACCTGTAATGGACTCTTCAAACCCAGAAGGAGTTGGTCTTCCTTTGTTTGCATGGGCAGAATTCAATCTTTATCACAAATCTGCAAATAAAAAACGCATCAAGGAAATAATGCCAGTTCTTCAGAAATATATTGAATGGATTGATGCAACTTTTAAACAGGAAAACGGTCTTTATGCTGTTCCTGCCTGCGCAAGTACAATGTTTAACGCTCCTCGTGAAAATGCATATTACCCGATTGATTTTAATGCATGTATGGCAATCAACTGCGCTCACATGTCTGCATTGGGTGATATTCTTAACGATAAGGATTTAAGCTTCCAGTACAGAAGAAATTATTTCTCTCTGAAAACCCGCATCAATTCTATGATGTGGGATAATCAGACTGGTTTTTATCACGATTTGGATAAGGACTGTAACCGCCTTCCAGAAAAAACTATTGCCGGATTCTGGGCATTGCTTGCAGAAATTCCAAGTGCAGATAAATCAGAAGCTCTGATTGCTCATTTGAATAATCCAACTACTTTTGGTTCTGAACATCCGTTCCCAACTCTTTCTGCAGACAGTTTTAATTTCCGTGAAAATGGAGAAGGCTTCTGCGGAAGTGTTTATCCAATGTTCAACTTTATGATTATCAAAGGTCTGGAAAAATATCAGAAATATGAGCTGGCCCGAGAATGTTCTATCAGACATTTGTATTTTGTTCTTGAAGGGCTTATGCCGACTGATGAAAATCAGAAAGGTGATTTCTTTGAAGCATACAAGCCTTTGACAGCTCAGAAAGCAACACTGGAAGGTAATGAAAATTATCCAAGAGATCATTTCCTTGCTGCAACAGGTCTTTCTACTATTGCCCTTATGATTGAAAATGTAATTGGACTTTCTATCAGTCTTCCACGTAAGACTGTAGACTGGGTTATTCCAAACCTTGAAATTATGGGTATTGAGAATCTTTCTCTTAAACGAAATCTTATTACAATTTTAAGTAACAAGAGTCCTCGTGGATGGGAAATCCAGATGGAAAGCGAAAAACTTTATTATTTTACAATTAACATCATTGATCAGAAAAAGAAAACTTTGCCAATTCCAAGTGGCAAGTGTTCAATGTTGATTGATAAACTGTAAAAATTTTCAAACTCATATTTAAGTTGAGAATTTAATGATAAATGGCACTTGAAGTTTTGCAGAAATGTGAAATAATAAAAAGTGCTGCTGAATATTATTCTTTCGTATAGAGATGGTTTAGCAGGTAAAGCCATCTCTTTTTTTTCTAGAGGAGATAAGATGGCTGCTCCAGAGGCTGTTATTGAAATTGGTGCAACAGGTGTAAGACTTCTTGTTGCGGAAGTTACAGAAGACAGAAAAAGAAACATTTTAGATCGGGCAGAAATGCCTTATTCTCTTGGTCGGGAAGTTTTTACAACAGGATCAATTACCCGAGAAACTCAGCTTCAGTGTCTTCATATATTACAGCGTTTTAAAGAGCAGCTTTCTGGCTGGGGAATTGAACCTGGTCAGGCGAATGTAATTGCAACAGCAGCATTCCGAGAGGCAAAAAACAAAGATCCTGTAATGGACAAGATTTTTTCACAGACTGGTTTCCGCGTAAAAGTAATTGATGGAATTGAAGAAAATCGTCTTATGTATCTTGCTGTAACAGAATGTTTTCAGGGAGATGCACCGGACATAAAGAGCGGAAATTCCGTAATTCTGGAAGTAAGTGGCGGTTCAACAGAACTTATGCTTATGAAAAAAGGTAAAATTGCAGGCGCACACAGTCTTCATATTGGTACGGTGCGGCTTGCGCCAAAAATTAAAGGTCAGTCAATTAATCTGGAAGACATTCAGCGGTATGTAGAAGAATACGCAATCAATGCAAAAGGTTTGTTTGAAAGTGAACTTAATATTTCTGAAGTAAATCAGTTTATTGCGGTTGGTGGCGATGCAACTCTGGCGGCTATCAACGCAGGACAGCCGATTTCTACGTGGCTCTGGTCGATTGAGCGGGAAAAATTTGATAGGTTTGTTGATGAAATTCAGCAGTACACTACAGATGAATGTGTTGCCCGATTTAAAATTTCTTACAATGATGCACAAACTCTTCCTGTAAGTCTTTTGATTTACAAGATGTTCATTCATCATACAAATGTTCAGACAATTATTGTTCCAGAAACGAACATCAGAAATGGACTTGTGTACAGTAAAACTGCGGCACCGAGCGAAGAGCTTAAAAAAGAATTCAGTGAACAGATAATTGCCAGTGCAACTAATCTTTTGCGAAAGTATCATGGAGATATATTCCATGCAAAAAATGTAATGCAGAATTCTCTTAAAATTTACGAATGCATGGAAAAAGAACTTTCGCTGGATGAAAGGTCACGCACTCTTCTGGCAGTTTCTGCACTTTTACATGACATTGGGAACTTTATCAATATGAGCAACCATCATGAGCACAGTGAATATATTATTCGCCACTCTGACATTTTTGGTCTGACACGATCAGAAAATATCATAGTTGCAACAATTGCTCATTATCATCGTGGAAAGCAACGGCCGGAAGACAGCGAGCAGTTTCAGATTCTTGCCCGCAGTGATAGAATGCAGATTCTTAAACTGACTGCAATTTTACGCATTGCAGATGCCCTGGACAGAAGTCATGGTCAGTCTATCCGGGATTTTTATGTGAAGCTTAAAAATGACAGTCTGATTATTTCTGCAAAGGGAATAAAAAATCTGGCATTGGAACGAATTGCCCTTGCGGAAAAAGGCGAACTTTTTGAATCTGTATTTGGATACAAGGTAATTCTGGTATAGCAGCGTCAGGAGGAGCAGATGGAACCAAGATTTTTTAACAGAGAACTTTCATGGATAGAATTTAATGGTCGTGTACTTCATCAGGCGTTGCGACGGGACCAGCCGCTTTTGGAACGATTGCAGTTTCTTTCTATTGTAACTTCTAATTATGATGAATTTTTTCAGGTGCGGGTTGCATCTGTAAAACGAATGCACATGGCAAATCCTCATACTCTTGATATTTCCGGTCTTACTCCAGAAATGGTGTTAAAGCAGATTTCTGCTCGCAGCCATCAGATTATGAGAATTCAGCATGACTGTCTTAATAATGATTTGCTTCCAGAATTTGCAAAACGAGATATCTGCTACGTAAAGCCAGCAGACTTTAATGCGGCTCAAAGTGATTACGCTTTGAACTTTTTTATGAATGATGTTTATCCTCTTTTAACACCTTTGCGTACAGATACAGAAGTTTTTCCTAACATTACTAACCTTGCGACTTATGCAGCATTTTTGCTTAAACCTATTGCGGGAATCAGAAATGCAAATGAAATATTAAAGGGAAGTGAAGATTCTCCGCGCATTTCCTTTGTTCAGATTCCAAACGGACTTTCGCAGGTAATCTGGCTTCCTGGTGAAAACGGTAAAAAGCAGTTTGCTCTTCTGGAAGAAATTATTGTGCGCTATGGAACTCAGCTTTTTGCAGGTTTTGAAGTTGAGGAAACTTTGCTGTTCAAGATTGCAAGAGATGCAGATTTTGCTGTAGATGAAGATTCTGGAAGCAATTTTGTTGATGCAATGGAACAGGTTCTTGTTCAGCGTCAGAGTTCTTTCCCTGTTCAGATGACCTGCAATCAGACCAGCGAAAAAATTCTTGAATTTCTGAAAGAAAAACTGGAACTTACAGAAGATGATGTTTATCGGGTTGATGACATAATCAATCCTGGTGTTCTTATGGAGCTTAGGGAAATTGATGACGGAAAAATGAGTTTTCCTGAATGGGAACATTTTTATCCTGCGAGTTTGCCTCAGGAAGAGCCTTATTGGGATATACTAAAGCAGAGGGATATTGTTCTTCATGTTCCGTATGAATCTTATGATCCTGTAATCAAATTTATAAGCGATGCGGCAGACGATCCTAGTGTACTTGCGATAAAAATGACTCTTTATAGAACAGGAAAAGATTCTCCGATTGTTGCGGCTCTTGAACGGGCTGCCCGCAATGGAAAACAGGTTGTTGTTCTTGTGGAATTAAAAGCCCGTTTTGATGAAGAACGCAATATTGCCTGGGCAAACCAGCTGGAAAATGCAGGTGTTACTGTAATTTATGGCCTTAAAAATCTAAAGGTTCATGCAAAAATAATTATGGTAATGCGGCGCGAAAACGATACCGTTCGTCGTTACGCTCATCTTGCAACCGGAAATTACAATCCAAAAACTGCAAAGTTATATTCTGATCTTTCGATTTTTACCGGAAACAGCGAAATTGTAAATGATGCAACGCTTTTCTTTAATCTTGTAACCGGATATTCAACATTGCAGTCAATGAAGCAGCTTGATATGGCTCCTGTAACATTGAAATCAAAACTGCTTTCTATGATTCAGAGGGAAATTGACCGTAGCGATCCAGAGCATCCTGGTCTTATTATGGCTAAAATGAATGCCTTGACCCACGAAGAAGTTATCGAAGCCTTGTACAAAGCGAGTCAGGCTGGTGTAAAGGTTCTTTTGAATGTGCGTGGCGTTTGTATGCTTGTGCCTGGCGTTCCTGGGCTTAGCGAAAATATCAAGGTTATTTCGATTGTAGACAGATATCTTGAACATTCCAGAATTTTTTATTTTCAGAATGGCGGTTCAGACGAAATTTATCTTGCCAGTGCAGACTGGATGCCTCGAAATCTTGATCGCAGAATTGAACTTATGTTCCCGATTATTGATGAACAGGCTTTTGATGAAGTTAAGGAAGTTCTTGAAGTGTATTTTAAGGACAATGTTAATGCACTTGAACTTAAAGAACATGGCGGCTGGTGTGGAATTCCTAGAAATAAAGATGACGAAGATTTTAGAGCACAGGAAACACTGTATAAAAAGTATAAGCATCTTAATGATACGGCATCAAAAGGCACTAAAATTGAATTTGAGGTTCGTCGCAAGGACTAAACTTCATAAGTTTTCCGCATAGTTTTTATCCCAGGAGGCAATATGATAAAATTTGAAATTAAAGTAAAAATGCCTTTTTTATGGGGTAAGGCTGTCTTTAAAAAAGAACACTGGAATCAGATAAATCTTATTGTTGGACCTAACGGTTCAGGAAAAACTCTTCTGGCGGAAGAAATAGCGCATCAGTTTGAAGAAAAAGGCTATACTGTTGAATTCCTGCAATCTGACCGTTCAAATCAGGAAGAACTGCTTTCAAAAATCAAAGAAGATTCTGATTTGCGGGAAAAAATCGAAAGTGTAATTTCCAATATGTTCGGAAAGACAATCCGATTTGAAGAAAATGCAGACGGTTCTGTAATCCCAATGGTAGAAAACAAGGCTCGCGGAGTTGAATACAATCTTAAAGAAGGCGAATGTCACGGACTTAAGGAGATTTTGACTCTGCTTGTGGCGCTGTATGGTCTAAAATCTTCTGTCCTTATTTTAGATGAACCAGAACTGCATCTGCACCCTCAGTTTCAGCTGTTTTTTATGAACGAAATCCGAAAGGTTTCTGTAAGCGAGCCAGACAGAATATTTTTTCTTATAACTCATTCGCCATATTTTATTGATTTGCACTTTGCAGAAGATTTGCTTGGCGTTGTCGTTTGCCACGTAAACAATGTTCCAACCTGTGTGGACAGATTGAGCGAAAAAGATGAAATTCTTTTGCGCAGATTTTTGCCGCGGTTCAATACTTATCACAAGCAGTTCTTTTTTAGCGATAATCAGATTTTTGTTGAAGGTTATACTGACCAGCAGATGTTTACGAATCTTTTGTGCTGCGTAGAAGATCATTATGGTACGGCTGGCACTGGTGTTATTGATGTTGGCGGAAAGGACGAATTGGGCGTTTTCTTTATTGTGTGTTCGCTTTTGGGAACAGACGGGCGAATCATCACAGATTTGGATTCGCTTTTCTGCGGAAAACTGCGGGATGTTGTCTGCGAAGATGAAAGAGCTATAAGCTGGCTGGAAAAGCAGTACGAACGTCAGCTGCCTTTTTACAGAATGCTTTTTACCAAACGAGAAATGGAATCTCCTGTAACTCTGGAAAAATTGATTTATCGTCTTGAATCTTATCTTGTGAATATAGGAAAGTTTGTCTGCGAGGTTGATTTTTGCATCAGTCCAGAAGTTGATATGTTTGTAGAAAAGGTAAAGGCGCTTTACGACAAGTATGAAAAACCTGAAAGTCTGGATACATTCAAGGCTGTTGTTCTGATGGGTGTTCTTAAATTAAAGAGTGAATTGAAAGATATTCTACCTTTGCCGCTGGCAAGTTCAGTTTCTCTTATTATAAATGCAACCTGGCTAATTCTTGCTGCCATAGAAACTGCCAGAGTTTACATTTTGCCTATGGGTTGTATTGAACATTATTACATTCACAGCGACGTGAACTATATGCCAATCAGCGGCAAGGACCGCCTGTTCCACACTGAATTTGAAGCCATGGTCAATGAAAATCCAAAAATTCTGAAAAAAAATTACTCCGAACTGGTAGACATTCTGACCCGCGCTTGTGCAAAGTAAAAGTGGTCATTTATCAACTTGGTGCATGAGTGAAGCGAGCTGGCGCAGCTTCTTGATGAATTGAAGATAAATGACCGTACAGGTCATTTATCATCCTGGTACATGTATAATTTCCCTAGGCTTAGATCCGTTTGCTGGGCCTACGATTCCACGCTCTTCCATTTCTTCTACAAGGCGAGCGGCTCGGTTGTAGCCGATGCTAAGGCGACGCTGCAGATAGCTGGCGCTGGCTTTTCCTGACTGAATTACAATATCAAGAGCCTGTTCGTAAAGCGGATCACTTACGCCGTCATTGAAAAGACCAGTTCCTCCGCCACCTTCTTCTTCGTCATCAACAAAGATTTCATCGTCAATGTATTCAGGTTCACCAAGAGTTTTAACGTAATTAACAACACTTTCAACGTCATTGTCGCTTTCAAAAGTTCCCTGAATACGGATTGGGTTTGGATCAACTGCAGATGCGTAAAGCATGTCTCCTTTTCCAAGTAGCTTTTCTGCACCAACAGAATCAATGATGATGTTGGAATCTGTGCGGCTGGAAACCATGAATGCAATCCGGCTAGGAATATTTGCTTTAATCAACCCTGTAATAACGTTTACAGATGGTCGCTGAGTTGCAAGAACAAGATGAATACCAACGGCACGGCTCATGGCTGTAAGGCGGGCAACAATACTTTCAAGGTCGCGGCCGCTTGTAGCCATAAGGTCTGCAAATTCATCAATGATTACAACGATGTAAGGCAGTTTTTCTGTACAGATGTTACGTTCTTCAATTCGTTTGTTGTAATTTGAAATGTCGCGAACACCAAGTCCGTCAAGCAATGCGTAACGGCGTTCCATTTCGCAAAGACAATACTGCAATGCCTGAAGAGCCTTCTTTGGTTCTGTGATAACTGGAGTCAAAAGATGAGGAATGTCATTGTAAAGCTTTAATTCAACAACTTTTGGATCAACAAGAATCATCTTAACCTGACGTGGCGAACGCTTGTACAAAATCGAAAGAATAAGAGAGTTTACACAAACAGATTTTCCGGCACCAGTAGCACCTGCAATAAGAAGATGAGGTGTTTTTGCTATGTCGATAATCTGAGATTTACCAAGAATGTCTTTACCAAGAATTACTGGAATCGCCATTTTTGTGTATTCCGGGATGTCCTGTTCAATAATTTCGCGGAAAGAAACGATTGAGCGCTTTTTATTTGGAATTTCAATGCCGACTGCAGCTTTGCCAGGAATTGGAGCAACAATGCGTACACTGCTTGCGGCAAGACTAAGGGCAATATTATCCTGAAGACTTACGATTTTGCTGAGACGTACGCCTGGAGCCGGCACAATTTCAAACATTGTAACTACAGGACCTTTTTTGATGCCTGTAACTTTTGCACTGATGCCAAACTGATCAAGAGTTTCTTCAAGTTTGAAGGCGGCACCTTTAGTTTCTTCGTCAATAATCCAGTACTGGTCGTCTTTATACTGTTCCATTAAATCAGTTGGAACAATGTAAGGTTTTTTAGGTTGAACACGGTGACCTTCCTGCTTTGGTTCTGTGCGGATTGTTGTGCGGGCAGGAGGTTCTGCTGTTTCGTAAGGTGAATTAGATGGGGTTTTGCTTTCAGAAGTCATATTCTGCGCATTAGTTTCGTCAGTTTCGTAAACGGATTCCTGAACTTCTGAATTTGTTCTGGATTCGTATTCTGGTTGAGCAAAGCGGGCTGGTTTTTTACCAGAATTTATCTGTTCTCTTGCGTCTTCAGCCATATCTGCAAAAATGTCAGAAGCAATGTCAAAAGTGGAATTTGTCCGGCCAAAATCATCTTCATCAGAATCACTGTATTCTGATTTTTTCTGCTCAGCAGATTCTTCTTCCAGATTTTCTTCATGTTCAAAATTTTTGTCAGTTTCGTCATCGCTAAGTTCGTCGTCATCTTCCTGCGAATCTACAATGTCTTCAAGAAAACTGCGGGATTTCTCAACAGCAGACTTATCTTCATCTTCAGTTTCAGAAATAAGGGTTTGTTCAAGGTCATTCATCTGACGTATGTGAGCCATATTTTCTTTCTTTGATTCTAAGTCTTCCTGAGAAAAATCCATGTCTTCTTCAGAATTCATATCGATGTCAAAGAAATCAGGATCTAATTCGTCATTTTTTTTTTGAACCTTCTGATCGATATATTCAGAATCTTCGTAAGGATTTATTTCTCTTGCATGATCTTCGTCATCAGTTTCTGCATTATCTTCAGAAACTGTTTCATCAAACCCGAATTCAGAATAAGGGTCGCTTTCTGGTTCTTCGTGGTCATCAAGATTTTCTTCTATAGTGTCATCTGATTCTGCATAAGGATTATCTTCATTTTCGTAATCATCGCCTAGCAAAGATTTTTCTTCGTTTTCTGTAATGCCTGCCTGTGAAATAATTTCATCAGTTGTAGGCCATTCCAGTTCATCTGTTGGAGATGCATCTGGGAAATTAAAATCCTGCACAGTTTCTTCGTTTTCTGGCTGCTGAGGTTCTGGTTTCTGGTTTTCTTCAAGAAGGTCTTCGTTTATTTTATTAAGGGCATCATATTCTTCCTGGGAAATAAGTGGCTTAACTGCTTCATTCTCAGAAGATTCTTCCGGTTCAGTTTCCTGTTCAGTTGAATCAGATTCTTCTTGAATTTCATCATTTACTGTTTCTTCTGCAGGAGTATCAAAAACGTCTGCAAAAGGGTCATTTTCTGGAGCAGGAGGAACAAAATCGTCTGCTGTTTCGTTTTCTTCAGACAGGTTTTCTGAAGAATTCTGTTCTTCAGAAGTAATATCATTTTCATCAGAATTTTCTTCTGCGTTTTCTTCATCAGGATATTCTTCGTCTTCATCATTTTCATCAGATTCTGCAGAAGAACCGTCTCTGTGGAAAAGAAAATCATTTACTCGGTCTGCGAAAATTCCTGCGGCAAGAATTTCTATTGCCATAAGGAAAAGTCCAACACCAGCTGTCAGAATGATTTTAATAGAAGTAAAATCATCAGGCTCATCCAGCATAGCGATGCAGATTTTTTCGATAATGACAGATGTAAAAAACGGAACAATTGCTGTTAAAAGCCGCATTGATTTGCGGGCTGTCCATTTGGTAGCAAAACATGAGATTCCGGCTACAAAAAGGAACAAAGGAATCAATATGCTTGAAAAACCGTACACAGAAAAAAGAATGTCTCCTAATGTGCAGGCTGCTATATATAGTGGATTATTTGTTCCTGGACCGGCAGGACCAAAATCCATTGGAAGTAATGCGAGTGAAATTGAAAAGAATGCGGCTACAAGAAGTAAAACTGAGCCTGTTGCAATATTTAGTTTATTTGATAGTCTCATATTTCACTTATCGGAAAATTGAAAAAAGAATTTAGTGAGAATTTTAAAAAGTTTTGTAGATTAAAAATGTAAATTACCGATTATTTAAACGACATAATTTGTAACGGAGATTTTATGAAAAAAAATTGTTTTTCTTTTTTGATTTTGTTTTTTTTGAATTTTTTATTTTGGGGACAGGAAATTCAGTTTAGATATAATGGTGGACGAAATTATACGCTTGTGGAGCGGACTGATTTGCGGCGTTACGAAAATAATCGTTATGTTGGGCTTTTGAGCCGTGAAATCAGATCTTTTATTTCTAATTATGGTGATTTGTACGAAGGCAGCTTTTATGTTTCTCAGGATACTGTAAGAGCTTCTTTGAGTGTTGCGGACCAGATTCATGATTCTATTCCTTCCAAATTCAGAATCAGTGATGACGGAAAGCTTACAATGATAGAAGATTACGGCTATCCGACGTTCAGAAGTTTTCCTGCATTTTCTGCAAACAGAATAAAGCATGGTGATTCGTGGCAGGCTAAGGCGGAAAGGGCGGTTGATCCATTAAATAAAGGCATTGTGACCAAAATTCCTATGTATGTCCAATATACTTATACTGGTGATGAAAATGTTCGTGGTGAAGATGTTTATGTTCTGACTGCAAAGTGGGCAACCCGTTATGGACAGAATATTTATATGGATTTTGGCGGAGACAAGGAATTAAAGCAGGCAATGGGAAGTCATAATGCTACAATGTATGTTAGCAAGGTGACTGGCAATGCCATTGTTGTTCGGGATTCTGTTGATGAAACTTTTGTTTACAACGACGGAAAGGCGGTGACTTTTAAGGGTACAATTTCTTTGTTTACGGAATATCCGCCTGCTGTTGACCGCAGCAAAATCATCAGGGCTTTGCAGCGGGTTGCAGCAATTGACGGTGATGAGGCAAAACTGCTGGCTCAGGTGGCAACAAAAACGGATGGGGCGCAGAGCAAGGCTGGTTCAAAGGACGCGGATGTTGCAAAATTATCGTCTGGTGCGCAAAGTTCCCGAGATGCACGATCCACAGCTTATTCGCAGAGCAAGCCCGGTTCGCAAAAATCTGCTAGTTCAAAGCCTTCTGCAGAAAGCATTTCAAAAGCGGTTGCCGCAGTTTCAAAGAGTCTGTCTGATCAGGCGATTGCAGCTGCTTCAAAACCTATAAAAGTTGAAAATACAACGGCAGGAATCCGGCTTACAATTCAGAATTTGCAGTTCAAGCCTGATAGTGCAGAGCTTGTTTCTGGGGAAAGCTCAAGGCTTGACCAGATTGCCTCGGTACTTAGAGAGGTGCCGGAATCTCAATTCCTTGTGGAAGGTCACACAGCTGCTACAGGCAATGAAACTGGCGAAATGCGGCTTTCAGCGTTGCGAGCTCATAAAATCGCAAAAGAACTTTCAAAGCGGGGTATTCCACAGGAAAAATTCATCTGCAAAGGCAGTGGTGCTCACAAACCAGTTGCAGATAACAGCACTCCTGCAGGCAAGGCTGTAAACAGACGCGTAGAAATTACGATTCTGGAATAATTTTATTTCAAAAACATTGCAGAATTTATAACATTCCATACGTTATATATTTATAAAATATTTTAAATATGGAGTGAATATGGCAAATGAAATGTCACTAGAAGAAAAATGGGAAAAAGCGTGGTTGGAAAATAATTTTATTTTTTATCATGTTTTTCACAACAATCCGAATCTGTGTAAACAGCTTTTGGAAATTCTTTTAAGAATCAGTATTGACCGCATTGAAATGCACAATGAAGAAACGATTTATGTGGATTATGAATCAAAGGGCGTGCGACTTGATATTTACGCTAAAAATGAAAATCAGGCATTCAATATTGAGATGCAAGTTCTTGATTCAAAAGATCTGCCAAAGCGCAGCCGGTATTATCAGGCTTTAATCGATGTTGACTGCTTAAAATCAGGTCAGCTTTACAGCACACTTAAAGATTCCTACATCATTTTTATCTGTATGGAAGATATTTTTGGTCAAGGGCTTCCCCTTTATCAGTTTGAAAATTTATGTCTGGAGAACAAAAATCTTTCGTTAGGTGAAAATACACACAAATACTTTTTTATAGCTCCAAACTGTGATAAAATTGAAGACAAGGAACAGTTTGCATTTTTCAAGTTTTTAACAAAACGGGAACAGAACAATAACTTTACAGAACAGCTTGCCCAAATGACTAGAAATGCAAAAATCAATTTGCAGGTGAGGAACAAATATATGGAATACGAACGTTTGAAAGCATACGCAAGATTCGATGGACTTACAGAAGGGCGCGCAGAAGGACTTGCAGAAGGGCGCTCAGAAGGGCTTGCAGAAGGGCGCGCAGAAGAGAAACTAAAAAATGCAATAATTATTGTAAGAGAATTCAATCAAGCACCAGAAATTGTTGCAGAAAAAATTGGCATTGATTTAGCTGAATTGCAGAAAGCGTTATCTGAGAACTGATGCTGAGTTACAAAGTGGTAAGGTATTAAGAATTAGCGAATAAAACAAAAAAATGCAGGAATTTAAGTTATTTGCTTTTTTTTTACCTTATATCGCCGGTGGTTGAGTCAGTCGAAACCATATATGCTGCGCACGGCTCAACCATCACGGAATAACTGAATTATCGTGGAATAATTCAATTGTCGCCAAAAATCTCCCGTAAATGTTCCTTTCCCAAAGTTTCAATCGATTCTTTCAATGAAAGATTTTTGTGTTGGGTTTGGAAATTCGCAAGGTCAATGGTAAATCGGTTCATGGAAAAATGCTGGAAAACAAAAAGATTTTTCAGATCTGCGTAAGTTTTTAAAGTTTCACGGTATCTGGAAAAAAGACCTTTTGGCTTAAGTTCGCTGTAACCAACAAGCCAAATTTCCGCATTGATTTTTTCTGCCAGCTCTGCAGTTTTTTGCGCCATCCAGACTTGAGTTTCTTCCAGAAGATTTTTGATTTCCTGGCTTCCGTTTTTAAGCAGATATTTAATCTGATTTGTTTTTGCAGTGTGAACAGGAGTTTTATTCAATATAATTGCGTTTTTTCTGAAATCAATGCCAAGCTCAGGATTTTTTTTGAAAAAGCCTTCTCCTAGTTTACCAGCCTGTCCTACAAGATATTTGTTGTTCTTCAAAAGCTGTTCGTCTTTTCCTGGATTGTCACCAATCACGATGATTTTAATTTCATCATTTTCAGTGATTTCGTCTAAAGCACGGTTATAGACGATTGGAGTTTCAAATGAATAGGATGGAGTTTTTGCATCCTTTGCGGCTTCCTTCTGAAGCTTTAACAATTCCGGGGCTAGAGAATTCCATTCAGTTATTTTTGCTTTAAATTCATTTCTGAAAGCATCAAATGCAATGTATTGTTCCTGAGTCATGATTAGTCCTTTAAATTCCAGTCTGTATTATGAAGAATGTCACTTACAGCTTGCTGTATGCGACGGCTTGATTGTGTACCATATTGCTCACTGCGGCGTATAAAGCCGATGTCGTAAAAGCCCATGATGTTTCCAGCTTTGTGAATTGCAAAGTTGTTGGCGTAACGGCCGCTTTCCAGAACGATTTGCGGAACAAGTCCCATGCCAATTCCCAGCTGTGCAAGGGCGAGAATAGCTTCGTTTCCTTCTGTTTCTGCGGCAATAATCGGCTGAACGTTGCGGCTTTTTGTCCATTCGTCAAAACGGCGGCGGGCAAGCCCAGTTTTTGGCAGGATAAGCGGAATGGAAGAAATAAAGTCCTGTGGCGAGCCTGTTGTAAAATTAAAATTAAAGTTTTTGTTTTTATCTGCAGCAAAAATCAAGGGCGTTTTTCGCAAAGAAATTGTTTCCATATACGAAAGTCCGTCTTCTGGAATTGCAGCTACTGCAAGACCAGCCCGTCCTTCCCGCACTGCAGCAATCGCTCCCGCAGGGTCACCAGTTTCTACTGAAAGTTGAATTCCTGGATATTTTTCTGATAATTTTTTAATAAATAATGGTAGAATTACATAGCATGCAGTAACAGATGCGTAAACATGAAGAGTTCCAGAAATTTTGTTTTTGTCGCCAGAAAATTCTGCCTTTAATTCCGAGAATTGTTCAGTTGTATTTTTTGCGAATTCTGCAAAAAGCTTCCCGTTTGGCGTAAGTTCAACTTTTCTGTTGGAACGGTCAATCAAGTCTGTTCCTGTTTCTTCTTCCAGACGGGTTATGATGCGGCTTAGCGCAGAGGCACTTAAATTGATTTCTTCGGCAGCTTTTGCAAAATGCAAGGTTTTACTTAACGTTACAAAAGCATTTAATTCGTAAAGATTCATAATTGCTTTGCCGATATATTAACATAGACAAAGACTTTTTGACAAATCTGGAGGATATATAAAATGAAAAAAATTATTTGTGCTGTATGTGCAGCAGCTGTTGGTTTTTCAGCATTTGCTTATGATATTACTGCTAATTATCAGATTAAAGGAAATGCAAAAAGTGTTGTAAGGACAGATTATTCTATTGCTTCAAAATTCGGTGAATATTACAGAACTCCAAGTACAAAGGTCGTATATTCTTACGATGAAAACGGTAAGCTTCTTGAATCTTCTGAAATGACTGCAAGAGATGTTCTTGTTAATAAAGTTGAAAACAAATACAACGAAGAAGGTCTTCTTGTTGAACAGATAGGATTTGATTCTGAATCTATCATCACATGGAAAGCTGTTTTTAATTACAAAAATGGTCTTAAAAGCGATGTTTCTGAATATGGTTCAGACGGCAATCTTAAGACAAAAGTAATCTATGCATACAACGGTTCAAATGTTTCTGAAGAAAACTGTTACAATGCGGAAGGAACTCTTGTTGGTAAGCTTGTTTATAAATATGAAGGCGATCGTCTTACTGTAGAAGATGAATATTTTGCAGACGGAACCCTTGATACAGAAAAGCAGTATTCATATACAGAATCAGGAAACAAAGATTCAATCACAACCTTTAACGGAAATGGCGAAATGATGCTTAAAGAAGTTTTCCGTTACAATGCAGAAAATGTTCTTACAGAAATCACAACTTATGGTGCAGATAATAAAGTTGCAAGCCGTACAATTGTAAAGTTTGATGACAAAGGCAATTTTACAAAAATGACAACATATACTGTTTCTAAGAAATTTGGTACAACAGTAAATGAAATGTCTGCAATGACAGAAGTTGCATACGAATACTAATTAGCCCGAAATTCGAGTTTTTTGAAAATTAAACATAAAATTGATTTTGCAAAAAAATTGTTTAATTATGAAAATACGGGAAGGAAGAAAGAGGCTGTCAAAAACATTCGCAAGTCGGAAACGGTAGTTTCCTTGCCGACTTGCG